>JAISRS010000048.1 GCA_031273485.1 Prevotellaceae bacterium | reverse complement strand
ATCTGTTCATACTTAGTTGCCGTCTTATCTCGCTCAGGATCAGCCGTATAGATTCCGTCCACGCGCGTACCTTTAAGTAGCACATCCGCTTCAAGTTCTACGCCTCTGAGTACTGCCGCCGTATCTGTCGTAAAAAACGGGTTACCCGTACCGCCTGCCACAATAACGACCTCTCCATCTTGTAACCGTTTCAGTGCCAGTTCTTTACGATAATGTTCACCCACCGGCTCCATGCAAACGGATGTCAAAACGCTTGCCCGTGATCCTGCCGCTTCCAATGCCGAACTAAGTGCCAGACTGTTAATTGTTGTAGCGAGCATACCCATTTGATCGCCTTTGACTCGGTCAAAACCTTTAGCGGCACCGCTAAGACCGCGAAAAATATTGCCGCCGCCAATCACAATAGCAACCTGGATGCCCTGCCGTGCTACATGGCTGATTTGAGTAGCATAATCGGTAAGTCGCTCATAATCAATACCAAAGCGGTCATTTCCTGCTAATAATTCACCGCTAAGTTTCAGAAGAATACGTTTATATTTATTCATATTCGGTAAATTTTAAGCCCCAAAGGTAGGCAAAAAACAGCAAATTATTGGCGAGAGGCAATTTTTTTCGCTGACATCAGAAAAAATAATTTTTATTTGCCGCAGTATTGGAAAAAATGCTTACATTTGCGGCGGAATTAAAAAGAAATTTTGCGCAGAAAAAAGCAAGAATTATTTCAACCCGGACGTGGTTTGTCTCGGTCGATGCCTACCTTTGCCCCGTCAAACGAATAAAATATAAGACCTATGTCAAGAGTATTTAAAATAACGCCAAAGCGTATAAAGAAAGTGAACGGAACCGTCTTAACGCCCGATATGTCGATAACTGTGACGACCGCGCAAGCCGTGAATTGTCCCTTTAGCAACGGAGCTAAGGAGATTAAGGAGATGTACATGCGTATGTTTTCGTTCGATTACAAAAAGGCGATCTGTACAAAAAGTGATTTTGATATTAAAAAGTTGGATTAATAGATAAAAAGTAAAAATATGACAGAGAATAAGATTGAATTAAAGTCGATTAACGAACTGCTGGGAATGAGTTTTTTCATTCCTTCATACCAGCGCGGGTATCGGTGGACGACACAACAAGTGAAAGATTTACTGAATGATATCCAGGAGTTTATCGATAAAAAACAGAAGGGTGGCTTTTATTGTGTGCAACCTTTGGTCGTTAACGCACGGGAACAAGACCAACGAACACAGAGTGACAAGACAAAAAGTTGGGAAGTTATCGATGGTCAGCAACGATTAACCACAATCTACATATTGCTGTCTCGTCTCAATGTGGAGAATAAATATCTGATAGAGTACGAAACACGGGAGGATAGTAGAATTTTCTTGCAGAAAATAGATGAAACTAAAAAGGAAGATAATATAGACTACTTCCATATTGTCGCAGCCAAAAATCAGATAGACGAATGGTTCCAAGGGAAGGACGACGTAATCACAAAAAAATTCTGTACTACACTTCTGGATAATGTAAAATTCATTTGGTACGCCGTTGACAAAAACGAAAACCCGATAAAAGTTTTCACTCGGTTAAATATTGGAAAAATATCTCTCACAAATGCCGAACTTATCAAAGCATTGTTTCTAAACAAGTCCAATTTTGAAGGAGACGGGTATCAAAAAATCAGATTACAACAACAGGAGATTGCAAGCGAGTGGGATACAATAGAATACACCTTGCAAAACGATGAATTTTGGTTGTTTCTCAATAAGCCGGATTACGACAAACCTACCAGAATAGATTTCATTTTCGACTTGATGTGCGAGAAAGATATTTTGAAATTAAAAAAGGAGGATTTGGGAACTGACGAATACAAAACATTCCGTTATTTTTATTTTTGGTTTAAGCAACAAAATGAATCAAAAACAACAATAACTGATTGTTGGAAAAAGATAAAAACGCTATTTCAAACGTTTCAAGAGTGGTTTAACGATTTGGAGTTGTATCACTACATTGGTTTTTTGATTGATCAAAATATACCAATTTCGGATATTTTTGATAACTGGGAAAAAGATAATCAGTCAAAAGAAAAGTTCAAAAATGACTATCTGGTACCCCAAATTAAGACAAAGATACACAATATAAAGCTATCAGAGGTAGATGGACTTACAAAGGAACATGGTCTGAATCCAATTCTTTTGCTACATAACATCCAAACGATCATCAATCAAAATAGATATCTCAAAGATGACGAAAAGTACAAACTTCCTGTGTTTTATAAATTTCCCTTTCATTTATTCAAGAAAGAGAAATGGGATGTAGAGCATATTGACTCAAATACCGAAAACGCATTGGAAGCAGAAAAAGACCAAAAAGAGTGGTTGAAAGCTGCATCAATAGGGATTAAGCTGAACGATAAGTTGAAAGATGATATTAAAAAATTTATAACTGCCAAGAAAGACGGGGAAAAGCCGGAGTTTTCACAATTATACGATAAAGTAATAGAAGATTATCGAAAAAGTGGTAGCGGAGAAGAAAAAAAATTATCAGATGAAGAGAAAAACAAGATTTGGAACTTATGCTTGCTCGACGCTTCTACCAACAGGGGATATGGAAATTCAATTTTCCCTGCAAAACGTAGAGCTATAATAGGCAAAGATCAGGGTAAAAAAATAGCGGTTAATGACGAATTGGAAGTAGATGAGGACGAGGGGACAATCGCTTTCATTCCGCCTTGCACCAAAAATGTATTTTTAAAATACTACAATCCATCCACAAACAGCCTGCGGGAATGGGATAAAGACGATGCGGAAGCATACTTGAAAAATATAAAAGAAGTTTTAAAGAGTTTTTTTAATTAAGGAAGATAAGACAATGAGCAATAAGACACAACAGACAACTTTTTGGCATTTTTTGCAAAAAGCAAAGATTGAAATACCCATTATTCAGCGCGACTACGCTCAGGGAAGAAAAGGAAAAGAGAAGTTGCGCGAAATATTTATGAAAGATTTGAAAAATGCGTTAGACGGAGAATTGCCAAACGAAGAAAAAATACTCAAATTGGATTTTGTTTACGGGAGTGTTGAAAACGGCAATCTTAATCCGCTGGACGGTCAGCAACGCTTAACTACGCTCTGGCTTTTGCACTGGTACATTGCGTACAAGGCAGGCAAGTTGGCAGAGAATGTAGAAACATTTAAACGTTTCACTTACGAAACACGAGTATCTTCGCGCGAATTTTGTAATAAATTATCAGAATTTACAGAGCAACCACCCGGCGGTAAAGGAATAGTCGACCACATTCAGAACCAAACCTGGTTTTTCTTGGCATGGAAACAAGATCCAACGATCCAGGCAATGTTGAACATGTTGGGTGGAACGTCCATGAATGACGGCATAGAAGAATTATTTGGTGAAGAATGTGATTATTGGGAACAACTCACGTCCGATAATTGCCCTATCATATTCTATTATCTGTCTTTGGATGAATTGGAAATTTCCGACGATTTATATATAAAAATGAATGCACGCGGTAAGACTCTAACCGATTTTGAAAACTTCAAAGCGAATTTGGTTGGTCATCTCAGGAAGAAAGCAGAAAGTAAAGAATGGAAGGCATTTGTATCTGATTTTGAACACAAAGTAGACACAAATTGGACGGACATATTTTGGAAAAGCAGGTCGAAAGAATACAAAATTGACGAAATATATTTTGCTTTCTTCAATCGTTATTTTCTGAATGCTTTAATTACTGCAAAAAACAGTGAAGCAAAATACATAGCCGCTGAAAGCATAGAAAACCACGATACATACAAACATCTGTACGAAGAGAAAAAAGAATATTCTGCTTTTGATATTTATAATCCAAAAGAAGGCGAAGACGATATTTTTTCACGGATAACATATGAAAATCTTGCAAATACATTAAACGACTTTTATAAGTTATTTAAGGATAAAGACATAAATAATCTGTTTTTGCCCGCCTGGTACGATGGGAAATTCAAGTTTATTCCCGAATACCAAGATGACTCAATTTCAGGGTTAACAGCAAATCAACGCATAATTTTTCACGCAATATGTCGCTATTTTGAATATGAATCTTACGAAAAAGCGACATTAGAACAATGGATGCGAGTTGCATGTAACATTGTTGAAAATAGCCCTGCAACCATGATAGGTACAATGCGTTTGATTGACGAATTAGCTGATCATTCACACGGAATTTATGCATTTTTGGCAAATTTAGATAATGAAATATCTTCCGACGCCGCGAAAGACCAAGTTGCAGAAGAGCGTGCTAAGGCAAAACAAATAATCAATGACAAAACAGCGACATGGGAATCCAAAATTATCGAAGCCGAAAAAACTGCATTTTTCAAAGGAGCTATTCGTTTCATGTTCACGAATGAGAGAGGCAATTATGATTGGAGCTTATTTGATGATAGACTAGAAAAATCGCAACACTATTTTGATGTTAATGGTGTGATAAAGGAGTATAAAACAGATGCGTTGTTGTTGAGGGTTTTGATAAGTAAATTTGACCAGCAAGACAATTTCAAGCAAATCTATTACAATAGCAAACCAAACAATTGGAAAAATGAAATATTGACAAATACCAAATTAACAAAGGCGGTATCTGCGCTGTTTGACGAATCCATCGGTGAAGATTATAATTTTGATACATTTTCTACCGACTGGACTGAAGACGAACGTTTACGAATGTGCCACAAAGATTTATTGACAAGTAAATTCCTTGTCCGTTACGAGGATGAAGATAGAGCACTTTATGACCGCTGGGGGAAACATGTACTACATACGCATAACAAGCGCGATGATTGGGTAATCATTGGAGATAAGCGAAACGAGATATTGGCAAAACTTTTTGATAATCAGATAATTACAAGTCATCAGAAAATACAAGACGTTCCATATTTTTGGCATTGGGATATTTCTTTTAAATACAAAGGACAAACATACCAATGGAATAGAAATAATTATATATACTTGTTAAAAGAAAATGGATATCCAGAAACAGACACAGAAGGAGAAGAGATAAAGATTCCCTGTGCTGACGTAAATGCAGAAAATATTACCGAAAAATTAGATTCTTTAATTCTAAATTAACATAAATTAAATAAAAAAATAATATGAAATTATCCGAAGCATTAAGTTTGCGTTCTGACCTTCAGAAGCGTATATTGAGTTTACGTGAGCAGTTGCGTGAGAGTGTACGTGTTCAGGAGGGAGATGTACCTGCGGTATCTCCTGTGGATTTATTTGGTGAGTTAGACGTTAGTTTAATTGAGTTTGAGTCCTTGATATACCGTATAAATGCGACGAACATGCGTCCATTATCTGATGGTGTGACGTTGACGTCATTGATAGCGAAGCGTGATGTTTTAGCGTTGCGTGTATCGTCGTTGCGTGAGGTCTTAAAGCATTCTATGGAGCGTGTTGAGCGTTATAGTCATCAGGAGATCAGGCAAGTATGTACGATTGACGTTGTGTCATTGCGTCGTGAGGTTGACCGTTATTCACGTTTATTGCGTGAGTTAGACTTACGGATCCAGGGTTTAAATTGGTCAGTGGAGTTAATAGAGGTTTGAATTGATTGACAAATTTCTGAATATGAGAGTGTAAATTATTCATTGGAGTTATTTTATAAGAGCGAGTAGTGAGGATATAGAGGGAGCATTTATTCATGTCAATTTGCATTATGTAAATTTTGATAGTCCTATGGCTTACGGAACTAACAAGCGGGCGTTCACATTGCAGTTCATCACCTTGCACATGTATCACGTTTCACTTCAGCCATTTCTTATGGCGTTTCACATTGCACAACCTGGATGCTATCTATATTATTAACGAGGGCGGGAAGCGGGTAATATCTTATCAAAAAGAGAGAATGTATGCAAAGAGAGGAGATTGAGCGCATAATAGCGAAGTACAGGAAGTTAGCGGGTTCATTGTGTTGTACTAATGAAGAGAAATCGAGTAGGTATGACGAGTTTGCTGATTACATTGCGGATGAGTACAACATCGAGCGTTATGAAGAAGAGGACGATGATTACGAGACGGAGCAGGATTTGTGGGACGACTACAATGAGGCTGTATCATCTGAAGAGGCTGCGTGGGAGTTGATGTTTCCGAACGGGGACGACGACGATGCGATCACTGATTATGTAACCAAGTAATTAAAATTAGCATGTCAAAGTTAGAGTCTACGAAGCGTCAGTTATTGATAATCAAGAAGTTACGTCGTTCTGTCCATGCGTCATTTGTTGAGATATCCGATTATTTATCTGTAGAGAGTGAGATAGACGGCTACTATAATTACGTCATATCTAAGCGAACGTTAAATCGTGACATAGCGGAGATAGGTGAGTTATACGGTATCTACATCAAGTACGATTTTTCTGGTCGTTATTACTTTATAGAGGAGGAGTTTGATGCTGAGCTAAGCAATCGGATGTTTGAGTCCTTGGAGGTCTACAATGCGTTGCGAGTGAAGGAGCGTTTATCTTCTTGGATTGAATTAGATCGTCGTTGTGTAGGTGGGACTGAATATTTATATCGTATATTACGTGCGATCCGTGACCATAGTCGTATTGAGATTGAGTATTCGAAGTATTACCGGAGCGCGGTATCTCATCGTGTAGTGGATCCGTTGTTACTGCGTGAATTTCGTCATCGTTGGTATATTTATGCACGAGACACCTACGATGCGACGATAAAGTGTTACGCTTTGGATCGTATGCGTTCGTTGTTGATCTCTGTTGATCATTTTGCGGAGCCTGATCCTGCTTGGCGTGAATGTTTTCGTTATTGTTTTGGGGTGATGTTGCCTGATGCGTCGATGTTGCCATGTGAGGTGATATTATCGTTCACATATTTGCAGGGATGCTATATAAAATCGTTGCCATTGCATGAAACTCAGGAGGTTATATTGGACACTGCGGATGAGTTACGAATTCGTTTGACCGTATATTTGACGCATGATTTTGTAATGGAGTTGTTGTCCTACGGTGATTCTGTGAAGGTAATATCACCTGAGTCATTGTCTTTGGAGTTGCAGGAGCAATACGAGAGTGCATTGGGTCAGTACTAAACTTTTCGCCATGTCTGTGAAAAAAGTTTACTTATAATCAGTATGATTTTTTTGCTGTATCGGTGAAAAAAAAGATGGATTATTCGTTGTCAGGATTTAGGTTTTTTGCTGTGTTA
>JAISRS010000553.1 GCA_031273485.1 Prevotellaceae bacterium | reverse complement strand
CCCAACCCTTTCTACATACCAGGGAGCACACAGACCTAATGCCATGCTGAATATTTCTGTACTGTTCATCCGACAAAGGTAAGACTTTCTGTCTTACCCACACAAAACGTTATAGAGCCTAATGATTGCAATCATTCCGGGAAATCATTGCAATGATTTGCCCATTTCGTTGCAATGATTTTTGGGAAAGAATGAGGAAAACTATCTGAAACCGTACAATCTTTTATGAAAAACAACGTTTTTAGCCGTTTTAAGGATTAGCAACACTTGCTTTATGATATGCAAATCCTTATTTTAACTATTGAAATGATAACTGTTTAACTGGTTTTAGAATCTTGGCGTAATTTTTAACAGGCTTGGGGAGATTGCAGAAATATACAATTTTGACATTTTCGATAACAGATACGTATAATGAGAAAACTAAACCGCGCAAAGTGTTACGTCGAAAATAATGAAACCGTAGTGATTAGAGTATGGTTAATCGCAGAGATTTTGCCAACAAAAAGTTTTAATCGCAGAAATTTTGCTTTTTTCTTTTGACAAGGTGCTATATTCGCGGAAATTTTACTGCTTTTGTAATCAACAAAACGAGAAAAAAGTATATGGCTCTCGGCCTTGATATGACGAAAGAAATCGTGTTTGCTTCATCGGAAGCAACAGTTTCGCGGCGAATTTCGCAGTTGGAAAAATCGGGGAAGTTACGGAAACTGGCTCCTCGTATCTATACAACCAATCTACAAGATTCGCCGGAACATATTATTCGCCGTAATTTGATTGATGTGTTGGCTTGGCGATTGCCCGAAGCGGTGATAAGTCATCGAAGCGCCCACGAACTACGACCGACTGAAACAAACGATTTCTTTATCACGCACACTTTCAACCGGAAAATTACGGATATTCCCGGCATCACACTTAATGTGATGAAAGGGAAACCGGCTCTGGAAAATGACATTCCCTTCGGAACGTTGCCAATTCATATTTCTTCCGAATGCCGTTGGATATTGGAAGTGATGCAAATCAGCCGAAAGAAAGGCGAAGAATCCAAATCGTTTCCTCTGGAGTTTGTAGAACAGCGGTTGGGAAAAATGATTCACGCAGGTGGAGAAGATAAGGATAAATCAGTTTAGAGATGAACTCCGAATTGTTTCCAAGTTGCTGGAAATGAATGATGAATTTGAAAAACTGAATATGATTATTTCGGCGTTGCAGGCAACCCATTCGCCGGAAGTTCTTTCAACACCTTCCGGCAAAGCATTATCGGCAGGAGTGCCTTATGATATGGACAGAGTCGAGCTATTTACTATTCTGTGAAACACTTGTTGAACCAATGGCACGGGCTATTTACATGATGTTTCTTTGTAGCGAAGTGTACCCTTTCAATGATGGCAACGGACGTGTAGCCCGCATCATGATGAATGCGGAATTAGTGAAAGGCAATCAAACACGAATCAATTATTTGCTTTCGTTGCGAAAATTGAGCCGAAATAAAGAGCCTTCGGCTTTGCTCAAAGTATTAGATAGGCTGCAATTATGCAGCGATAATCTTTACGGAGATGATTTTGATGAATTGAATGATTATTTAGTCAAGTGCAACGCCTTTGAAGAACCCGAAAGAGGAAAACTGAATATTATAGAACGAACATTTAAGAAGGTGGAGTTTAGAGTATAGATAAATATGGATAAATTAAAAATGCAATCGGCAGATATTACGGGTAGCAACATAGAAAAAATTGCAGCCCTGTTCCCCAGGGTCGTTGCGCTATCTCGGAAAAATAAAAATGATCCATATCGATCCGCCTTATAATACCGGTAACGACTTTATCTATCGCGACAATTTCGCAAAATCAAAAGACGAATACGAAGAAGATTTGGGCATGTATGACGAAGACGGAAACCGCCTTTTCAAAAACACCGAAACCAACGGACGCTTCCATTCCGATTGGCGCTCTATGATTTATCCCCGCCTGATGCTGGCAAGAAACTTATTGACTGATGACGGGGTTATTTTTATTTCAATTGATAATAACGAGGTTGCACAATTGAGAAAGGTTTGCGGTGGGCCAAAATGTAGCTTCGAAAACGCTTCAGCGTTTTGCATATACAGACCTGTTATGCGCTGTGTGCCCGTACTCCATTTTTTCTATATTTTTTAAACACTTTTCATTAATTCTATTTGTATTTATCTTTCCCTTTTTACTTCATCAAAATTATTTGGATACATTTTATTTACTAATTTTATTGCATAATCAGAAGCCCATAAAGCATGATTCTTTACATGAGGAGTGTTTGTTATTTGTGCCATAACTCTATATATTTTTCCCTTTACTGGATCTCTTTCATCATGAGCCAACTTGAGGAGTTTATCTGCGACATTCCTTGCCGCTTGAAATTTCGCAAAACCTTTACCGGTTTCTCCATTTTGCCATTTTTTAATTATATCAAAACCTTCTTTTATTTCATCACAAGGTTCTGTATTAGTCATTTCTAAAATGTGTTTACCTAATAATAAGCTACATTTTACCATTTCCTTATGATCTTTATTGTCAAATATATTTTCAAGTTCAATCCTTAAATCAGGAACATCATCAATTCTTTTAAATATTCCAGCATAATTAATTTCTTTTATTATTTTCAATTCTTCATTTTCTTCGCCGTTTTCCGTTTGTGCTGCCCGTGCAGCGGTGTTTTCTATCTTCATCCTTCCTTATTTTTAAAATTATTTGACGGTGCAAGGATACAACTTTTTTCTGATATGCGGAGAGAGAGAAATATTTTATTTTGCACATAAAATCAGCATCATGCTCCGGCTGTTGACGACGTTTTACCAGCACGAACCGCCTACCGGCGGCGAAGCGTAAACAGTCCTGTTATGCGACGTATGGGCGTACACCATTATTTTATTTTCTTCATTATTTTTAATTCCTATTTAGAAATTCTTTTTTTAATTCTACAAGTGTCATAATTAGTATAAAAATCTTTATGTGATTTTCATAAACAATTTTATTTAATATTTTAGGATTCCAACAATCAGAAGAGAAAAGTTTAATTATACCAGAAAAATACATATGTCGTAAAAGGTTCTCGGTTTTGCGTTTAGGTGTTTTAGCACTACCGTTTAATCGAAGCCAATACACCAAATTTGACAAAAATGTCCATACGAAGATCGTCCGCCCACCTGATGCAAAACCGATGTTAGTGGCATAGTTCTCATTTCGGTCTTATTGGTATCCAAATTTCTTCTTCGGATGTCGAGTCGTTATTTTTGTATTTGTCGCCTAAGATTTCAAAATGTGGTCTGTTGTCCAAAACATATTCAGAACTTGGCAACCATGTTCCTAAAATATATTTAAAAATTGAGTTGTCTGTGTTTAATCCTTTATAGTCAAAAACTGCATAAAGTCCGCTCGGCAAAACAAATGTTTCCATTTCATTTGGCACATTGTCAAAATTTTCGACTTCCACAGTTGCCCATTTTTCAAATTCATTTGTCGGTGAAAAGTTTGCAAAATGTAACGGTTTGTAAATTGCCATTGAAATCAAATCGTTTGTCAGATTGTTGGTTATTTCTTTTCGTCTTGGCATAAAACTTTTCCAAAGTTCGCCAACTTTGTAGTCAGTAAAACTTATTGTTAGTCGCTTGCCGACTAATTTCTTTTCATTTGATGTTTCAATCCTTTTTTTAATTAATTCATTAAATTTATCCATTTTTTTCCTCCAATTATCTTATAGTTTTATATTTTTTACACTATATTGTCAATATATTTTTTATATAATTTTCAACAAATTTTAGCCCATATGTCGCATAACGTTCCGTAGCCCGAGCCGCCGTCAGGCGGCGAAGCGTAAACAGTCCTGTTATGCGCAGTGCAGTCATTCTGATTGGGAAATTATTTTTATTGTTCAACATTATTACTCTTTCTTAAAAATGCCATATATCCAACAATTAATCCTGTTAGAATAAAACCGATATACATTATCCAAGGCACCTGGGCTGGGTTATCTGCTGATTGAAGTGTTAATTCCGGCAATCCAATTAAAAACACCCCTTTCATTAAAAACATAAACCCCAGTAACGTTACTATTGTCTGAAAAACGTTTTTCCATAAAAAATGATTTACCAAAATTGTCATTCCGATAAAAAAATGAACCATTCCTGATAGGTTGATTAATACAGGGTCAGTCCCTTTATGAGAAATCATATTCGAGTAAAATTCATCTGATATTAAAAATCCTATTCCAGTAACAATCAAATATACTGCTACTATTTTCCCGATTTTTTTTGTCATATTGGCTTCAAACTTGCCCACAACGTTCCGGCTGTTTACGCCGTTTTGTCGGCTCCCGGACAAGGACTTTGCGTTTATGCCTGACTTTCCGGCGTTCTCTCCGCCGTTTTTCGTTTGTGCTACCCGTGCAGCGGTGTTTTCTGTCTTCATTGTTTATCTGTTTTTAATTTTTGCAAAAGTACCACTTTTTTCGATATGCGGAGAGAATATTTTATTTTGCACATAAAATCAGCATAATGTTCAGGCTGTATGCGGCGTTCGGGCAATAGCAAACTCTTCGTTTCCGGTGAATTTCCTGTCCCCGACCTCCACATTGCTGTTTTCGACCGCTACATTGCCTTTGCCGACGGGAATGTTCCCGTGCCGGACAGGAATATTCCGTTTGCCGACCGGAATTTGCCGAGTCCGCAAGCGCGAAATTGCCGTCAAAAACGGGAAACTTTCCCTGAAAAACGGGAATATTGCCCTCGGCGACGACAACATTCCCGTTGCGGACAGCAAAAAACGGCGATTTTCGGCACGAGGTCGAGGTCGGCGACAGCAATATTGAGGTCGGCAACGGAAAATTTGTCGTTTCAAACCGGAAAAACTTACAGACTAACCGCAATGTACCTGTTCCCGAACGGCAACGTCGAAGTCGCGGACAGCAACATCGAGGTCGGCAACGGGAAATTTGTCGTTTTAAACCCTAACTCCGCTCAATTTAGGTAGTCTATCCCGATTTTAGCGAACAGGCGTTGTGTTTTTTGCGTGATTTCGGAACGGTGCCAAACGTCTCTGATTCTCATTTTGTA
>JAISRS010000461.1 GCA_031273485.1 Prevotellaceae bacterium | reverse complement strand
GGACTCGACAACAACGGCACATGGTCGTATCCCGACGACAAGGACAAGGCTGTTGAAAAGAATATCACCGTAAGTTCGTCGAAATATGCCGGAGCAAGGATATTCAACGCCCAACAAGCGTATGCCGATGCAAAAAACGCTGCCTACAACGTCGCCGGAAAATCAGGATACAAAGTGTTCAAGTTTAAATTTACGTCGGCAACAGGGCTTGTGAGAGAGTTTAAAATCGTTGTGAATTGAGAGGGAAATGCAGCGGATTAGTCGCACGGAGTAAACAAATTGAACAAATTTTTAATCCACCCCTTCCAACCTGCACAGGTTTGTAATCCCTGATTACACGTACAGGTTACAAATTCGCGTAAGCGGAGAGATATGCATGTTACATTTACAGATTTTTTTCCTAAAAATCGGATAAATAACTTTTGCAGCCCTTATGACACGAAAAAATATTGGAAACCTCTAAAAACTTGATTTTTCAAGGCAGACAAGATTTTTAAACCGGAGTTTACCGATTGTAAATGAGGATTTAAAAATTGAAGTCGAACGCAGAAAAAGCAGTTTTTAGAGGTTTCCTATTGTTTTATTGAAATTTACGTCCCATTTACGCACCGTAAAACAAGACACCTTTAAAGACCAAAATTTATGTGGGATTTGTTGCTCCCCAGCTAGGACTTGAACCTAGGACCCCCTGATTAACAGTCAGGTGCTCTAACCAACTGAGCTACTGAGGAGTTTTTTACAAACTGCTTTTTTGCGATTTGCGAGTGCAAAAGTAGAGAAAAATTTTAAATAAAAAATAAAAATAAAAAATAATTTACTCTTTCATGTTACTTTTACATATAAAATACCTGATATTTTGATTATTGCAGCAATAATTTTTTTTTGATAAAAATTTTTGTTGCTGCAATATATACGCAGTTTTTACTGATTTTTCAGCCTCCGGCACATCAAAAAAGGCATTTGTACAGTCCATTCCCTTTAACTATTCATTATTTTTTAAGACATCCTGCTGTTCTATATTATTTTTGTTGATAATTATCGGTTTAGGCTTTATCATATTAATTGATATTTCATCAAACACATTTTGAGCGGTGGTGATTGTCGAATCAACGGGGAGAAGGGTGTTTTTGCCCTCTTCCCAGAGCGACATCAACGCTATTTCGGGCACATATTGATTACCTTGATTTGCACGTACTTCGACTTTATAAAGCAACGCCGGCTGTCCGCAGGAAAATTCGTCTTCTTCTTTAGTAATGCGATTAAACTGAGGATAATAGTCGTTATAATCGCCTGCAAGGTTCATCTCTATCCAGCATATCCATTCGGAACCGGGTTTCACTTCGGCTCTGACACGAAAATATTCATCCTTAGGCGTTGCGCCCGATATGGCAATTTCGTCTTCATCGCGTGTATTTTTGACTCCGCCGCGAAAAACAGTCACCCAGTGAGGCAAGGCTACCGGAACATCGGCTTTTCCTTCCCAATCCCCACGACTGACGCGGTAGGTTACGAAAACTTGCTTACATTCGCCGTTTTTAGGATTTTCGAGCCAGACGGCAAATTGGGGCGGTTCGGCATAAGTCGATAAATAAATTGCTTCTTTATTTATATGGATGTTAAACTCAATCTGTACCCTGTTTTGGGTTCTCCAAATCACAAACCCGACAATTAATAAAGCCACAATTACAAAGCATATTACTGTAACAGGCAACATTTTTCTGTTTAGTTTCGGCATATTTCTTAAAGTTTGTATCCTTCCCTGTAAATTCTTTTATCCAATTCAACTGCTTTTTCGTTGCCGATGATTGTTTCGTTTTCGGCGTCAACGCCAAGTATTTTCTTTCCCGTGCGGTACGACAAATTAGCGAGATTAATCATATTAGCGCTCAAAACGCCTTGGTCGATAGGCGCATTGGTAGTTTTCCGCGAACGGATACAGTCTATAAAATTGGCATGATGTTTTTCATCGGGGAAATATCCGGTTTTTTCGGCAAGGATTTTCATATCCGCTCCAAATACCTGCCAACCGCCTCCGTGCCGTCCAAGACACATAAAACCCTTGGTGCCATATATTTCTATTCGTGTTGCATTGGTTGTCCATTCCGGAAACCGGTCGCTGAAACGGATTTCCTGAGGAGTTTTTTTCATATAGTTGCCATATTGCGACGATTCGAGAGTTATAGGATATGTACCCATATCAAAGGCCACCGTTTGATTGTCCGGAATCTCGCGCTTATCCTTGAAAATCACTCTGCCACCGGCACAATAAATCGACTGTGGAAGGGCAGGATCGCCTAATGCCATACGCGCCAGATCAATCACATGGGAGGCATCGCCCGACATAGCCGCGCCGCCCGAATAAGCCCACCAGTCGTACCAGGCTTTATGGCGTGATACATTATATGACACCAATTCGGCAGGACCAAGCCATTTATCCCAGTCAAGACCTTCGGGAACAGCGCTGTCGGGCTTCATTATCCACTCCCGCGTACCCGGCAACATGCAATAGGCTTTTACGGTAACTATTGCGCCCAACTCGCCTGCGGCGATATAATCTCTTGCCGCAAAAGCATAATCGCCGCTACGGTTTTGCGTACCGCATTGAATTACACGTTTATTACGCTGGGCGATTTCAATCATTTTCCGCCCTTCTTCTAACGACAAACAGACGTTTTTTTCTACATATACATCTTTGCCGGCTTCGCAAGCCCACAGAGTAGCCAAAGCGTGCCAATGTTCGGGGGTTGTGATAACCACCGCATCAACATCCTTATCGTCAAAAACTTTACGCATGTCGGCAACCCGCTCGGGAGCATAACTCTGCAATTTCGATAACTCCTGTATCACACTCCCGCCACGCTGAGCGTCAACTTCACATACATATTTGACTTCAACGTTTTCGGAACATTGTTTCAAACTTAAAATTACTTGCGATCCACGACCTCCTGCACCAATTAATGCAAGAACAACTTTGTTATTTACACTTTTCATTATTTATTTTTCATTATTTACGTTCTTAATTAACTATGATATTTTTTATTATAAAAACCTGTCGGTTGTAAAAATAATTGCACGAATCCATTAACAAGAATTATACCAAAAAGTTAATCCGCTAACCGAATCATTTTTGTCACCGATTTTTTTATCTACGAATTTTTCTTTTATCCACGAAATTACATAAATTTAAAATCCTGCGGATTTTTACGAATTTCCACGAATTTTTTTATCCATAAATTCATAATTCATAATTCATAATTCATAAAATTTTCCCGATTTCATTAGCTTCTTGCATCAATTTTTTCAATTTATTGGCGTCTTTTTGCTGGATACCGGTTCTAAATTCCTCCAATTGCCTGATATAATCGTCGAGAGCAAACAGGATACTGTCGGCATTTTGGATAAAAATAGGCGCCCACGTGTCGGGCGAACTTTTTGCAAGACGCACCGTGGAACTGAAACCGCTGCCTGCCATGGTGAATATACTTTTTTCGTCTTTTTCGATATTCAAAACCGTAGTACCCAGCGCAAACGAACTGATGTGGGAAATATGCGACACAAAAGCAATATGTTTATCATGCACATCCGACGACATGTATGTAATATCCATCCCAAGAGATTGATACATTTTATTTACTACGTTCAAAGAGTATGGCGAACTTAATTCACTGTCGCATATAATTGTTTTTTTCCCTGCAAAAAGATTATCAATAGCCGCCTTGGGTCCCGAAAATTCCGTTCCTGCAATAGGATGCGAAGCAACGTATTGACTGCGCCGTATATGGTTTTTACATTCCAAACATATATTTTTTTTTGTTGATCCCATATCTACAACCACAGTTTTATCGTTTTCTATGATATTCAAAATATCCGTCAAGGTTTTACCGGCAACGCTGACCGGAATACTGAGAACAACAATATCCGATTTATGTACGGCATCTTTCAAAGGTAAAACCTCGTCAACCAATCCGAGCCACATTGCATCGCTGCGATGCATTTCGTTGTTATCCACGCCTATAAAACTGTGTCCGAATCCGTTTTTTCTTAACGACAAAGCTATAGACCCTCCTATTAATCCTATTCCTATAATTGTTATTACCATAATTTTAATGCGTTCAACGTTTATCTTTATTTGTATTTCCGGGGGGACAGTCCGGTCGTTTTTTAAACAGGTCGAAACTCCATGAAAGAAACACTTCGTGCGTTCCGAAACGAGAGATAGTTGAGAGGTCGCCGATGCCGTAATCGAACGAATATCCCAATTTGACTTTGGAAGGTAGATTCACTCCTGCAAGCACAACAAGCTGGCTGTTAAGTCGAAACATTCCTCCAAGCCAGAATTTCTCGTCATGTGTTTTTTGCAATTTTGCATTTGTCTTGTTTTTAAAAAAATACATTATAGCGCCGCCTTCTATTCTGCTGATATTTCCGCGATATATATACGAAACAGCCGGTTCGATATCGACGCCGTTTGAAATTGGGAAACGCGCAGATATGTACGACCACAAGTTCATGGAATGAGCGGGCAAAGTCGAATTAATTGACTGACTGCTTAACAAATGTCGCACAGCAGCGCCTATTTTCACTTTCCCCGAATATTCCAGTCCGAAATCGAAATCGGGATTATATTCGTTGACGCGTGAGTAACTTAAAACAGGATCGTCGATTATTTCAACCATATCGGGCGAAATGTCGCTGGTTCTGTTAAGTAAATATCCGGATAAACCGACTGCCAGACGTCCCCCTTTTTCTCCAAAGTTAATAGAATAGGCGTAGGACAATTTGGCTGACCAGGATGTTAAATAGCCTATTTTGTCGGTGGTTACAGCAAAACCGAAAGCCGAATTTAAGTCATCGAAGTACGTATCAAAGGAAACCGCATTAGTGATTGGAGCGCCTTCCATTTCCAGCCATTGAACTCTGCTGTGTACAAACACGTCTGTTGATAAACTGTTGCCCGTAGCGCCGGGATTATAGATAGATTCATTAAACCAACGCTGTGATAAATCGAAATCACTCTGTGATTTGACAGCGCTATATGCGAAAATCGTGAATAACGGTAATAGATATTGCAATTTCATACATTTATATTATTATAATTATGTCTTTTTACTGATGTCTGACAAAAAAAATCGCACAAATATACATCTTATTTTATTGAGAAATAATACGTGTGCCGATTAATTAAAGTTTGAATTTCGTAAATAATTGTATATGAAAGTAACTGATTGTATTTATATGTCAATAAATATTTTTTGGGGAGGAGATGTTTCCGGTTTTTTTTGTGAATCGGCGTTAAATGATAGCGGTTTATTTTTGAAAACTGTCAGCCGTTCCGAATCTAAATAAAAATGAGGCAAAGATTTTGGGTTTCTCTACCTCATTTACTGAACTAACCTATGAAAAACTAACTTACACAACTATTAAACACACATAGACTAAAAAGGTTTAAAATTTATGAAAAAAAATTTTTATCCATATCACAAGTCCGATTTACAGCAGGGGAAACCGTACTGAATTTGAAGATATTTGACTTCATCGAACTTACGTTTCAAAATGTAGCTTTTTTAATATGTTTTTTTAACGCAAAGTTCGCAAAGAATCCCGCTTGCGCGGATTTTTAATTCGTGCGTGTAATAATATTTACCTCCGGACGGTGCATGGGGGTATTCATGCTCGGAGCGTCATCATTCATGCTCGGAGCGTCGTCGTTTATGCTCGGAGCGTCATCATTCATGCTCGGAGCGTCATCATTCATGCTCGGAGCGTCATCATTCATGCTCGGAGCGTCATCATTCATGCTCGGAGCG
>JAISRS010000512.1 GCA_031273485.1 Prevotellaceae bacterium | reverse complement strand
GGGCGACCCTTGCGGTCGCCCTCTTTGCGGTCAACCAACGGATATCCAACGACGAATGTATTTGTTACAAGGAGGGCGACCGCAAGGGTCGCCCCTACGACGTCTCTCCCTCCGTTCGGTGTAGCGTCATTGGTAGGCGTAAGCCGAAGCAATCCAGAAAAAAAAAAGTATAAAATAACCCCGTTCGGCGTAGCGAGACGCTACGCCGAACGGGGGGGAAACATGCCGCTTCGGACGATGTTCCCGGAGCCAAAGCCGTCTATGAAGCTCTCTTCCCGCGTATCAAACGCACCAAAGACGACGAAGAAATAGCCGAATAGTCAGTCGTTTGCGTCTTCATCCATGCTCGGAGCATGAATGAAGACGCTCGGAGCATGTATGAAGACGCTCGGAGCATGAATGAAGACGCTCGGAGCATGAATGAAGACGCTCGGAGCATGAATGAAGACGCTCGGAGCATGTATGAAGACGCTCGGAGCATGAATGAAGACGCTCGGAGCATGGATGAAGACGCTCGGAGCATGAATGAAGACGCTCCGAGCATGAATGAAGACGCTCCGTTCGGCGTAGCGTCATTGCAAGGCGTAAGCCGAAGCAATCCGGAAATATATTACATGAAAGTGGTCTAATATTAATAACCGACCATGTCATTGGCAGTGTCGTCATCTTAATCCACAGCGCCTCAAACTGCTTTTTCTGTGTTCGACATCGATTTTCAAATCCTCATTTATATGTAAACTTCGGTTTAAAAATCTTGTCTGCCTTGAAAAATCAAGTTTTTAGAAGTTCCCTGTAGCATAAAGATATCATTCTGTCTATATCTTTTTTGTCTTCGGGTAAATCCTGAAAAGAAGAAATGTCGTGATGAATAAAATTTTTTTTCAAATCTTTCGGGTTTACTCTTTTATTTTTAATATCGTCTTTTTCTGTCGCATTTGTAGGGCGATAACCTAACAATAATTCTTCTATATTCCATCGATTATGTTCTACTTCTGCTATGAGGTCTATATGTTTGTCTATGTTGTCCGGATTTTCATCTATTTTAAACGAGCGTATTTTAGTCTTCATCGCATTAGCGTGATAACGGTTTGACCACTGTTTTGACACAGGAAGTGTTTTCCATTGATTATCACATTCCTCTATTGACGGCAGTTCACTTGGAATTTGTTTATATGTTGCATCTCTAAAATAGAAATCATATACATAATTTATTTTTTTAGGCAACGAATCCATTGTCTGTGAAAAATTCAGACAATTGTCTAACATACCGAAAGGCTTTACATTTGCATATTTAGTCGAATCCTTTAATGTGGAGAGTATTGAATATGGGGTATCCTGCTTAATCAAAACAGGGATTTGTCTTAAATAGACACTGTCAGGAAAATACAATCCCGTAGCAATAGACGAAGAAGGTAAATTGAAACAAACGGCAATGGTCAAAAGTGAATCATTTTCTTCGGTACAGCAATTGATATATGATTGTGTGTTTGGATTTTCTATCCTTCCTTTAATAAAATTCCACTCAATATCGGTAAATTTTGACGTTTGCCTGTTGTTAAAATTACACGAAGGATTTAAAATATCTGTATAAGAATAATCTATGTTATTGAACAAGTGACGGTATCTTCCCTGTAAATAGTACATCTCTTTATCTGCATTTTCATCAATGAAAGTAATACGTGTTTTCAATCTGCGGTCTCTTATAAAATTGGGGAAATGGCACAGATGAGATGCCGATATACCAAAAGCAATACCCATTTTCGACATCCCCACTATAAGCAAATGTACGGTTTTGTTTGAATCGAAATCTATTCGTTCTCTGTCCAATGGAAGATATTTTACTGTTCCGGCGGTATCATCCAAGCCTTTGTATTCACCATCTACAAACACCTTTTGCGCCCATAGTTCATGAAAATTAAACGGAAGAAAATTTAGATATGTAACAATTTCATCTCTGTTGTTTTTGTGTATTTTTGTTTTGAGTTCCTCGAAATCCTGTTGTTGAAGAATTGCATACGTAGCCTGATTCTCGAATAATACATAACAGTTTTTATTCGGCAAGGCATTCTTTGCTTTAAGTATTTTATTGATTTTCTTTACGCATTCAATATTTATAGAATCATGGTCATACTCATTACTTTCACCGAGAATAAATATCTCTTTTGACTTCTCCGGTTTGAGAAGTTCTATATCCTCATTAGAATTTCTGTTACCGGAAATTAAAATCACCCTGTTTTCCATTTCACGGGAAAGGTTACAGAACAGTTCCTGATATATATCCGATATTTTTTGAGTTGTTTGGATCACAATTTCATTATTCTTGCCGGCGCTTAATTGTTTTATTAAACCGAGCGTCATTTTACCATATCCGAAAATCACTGTATGATTGCTGAAATTATAGCGTACCTGTCCGCTTTTGATATTATCCACCCGTCTTTGGAGTACATTCGAAATTACCGAAATTAATATGCCTCCCAACAGTAGCATACCAAACAGGTCTATAAAAAATATCCATACATTATATATTCCTTCTTCTTCCCTGTTGTAAAATCCGTGACTGAAAAAATGCCCTATAGCATACCAGATACGTTTCCACACTGTTTCGTTGTGAACATGAGGAAAATATAAACTCAAAGTAATTAAAAATATGAATACAAATGATATAATTATTCCCAATATTTTTATCTGGGATATTTCGGAACGGGAAATTGTCCGGTCAAATTGTCTGATGATATTTTTCCAGTGAAATTTACCCCAATATCGTCTCATAAGATATTGGAGAAAAACAATTTCCAATACTAACAGACCGGTAATGACAAAAAAACGTATAAAATCCGTACAATTCATAATTTTTTAATTTATTCTAACTTTAATTCTAATTTCTTATAATCAATTGAAATTTTTCCGAACTTACTAAGAGCCGATTGTCCTAAAAGCAAAGGCGCTTCTATTGTTTCTATAATCGACGCCTTTACGTCGTGGAGTGTTTTATTTCCTATTTTTACTGTCCGTAAAATAATTATTGTCCCTTCGGAAATACTTCCGTCTGCAATCTGGTATGATTGAGTGCCTATAACATCTTTTTCCGTCAGTTTTCCCTGTTTTATAAGAAACTGCGCTTCGACTAACGAAATGCAAACATCCGAAGCTCCGGTATCAAAGATAAAGTCCATGGAAATTCCATTTACTTCTATCGGGACTAAATATACTCCTCCCTGTTTTTTCATTTTGACAATATTGGATTTGGACGATTTTCTGCTTGTCCGTTCATTATTGTCATCGTTATTGACTGTGGATGTGGCGTCCCGCAACCGTTTATTTCTTGCCGACTGGGAACAGGACAAGAAAATCGGTAAAATTAAAATACAAAGAATTATATTTCTTTTCATCTGTTTCATATTTTTTTTCATTTTTGATTTATTTTTCACTTTTGATTTCGTCGTTAAACAAACCCGGTTTCAGAATAATGTGTATCAGAAATCGTTGATTTTCCGGTTCATTCGTAGAACGCAACGAACCGCCTTCGCCGCTGCCTGAGATAATTACTTCACAGTTAGATGAGCTGAAAGAAATATGGTTCGCGTTCCAGAATTGTTTAAGAGCCAATGCTCTGTTGTAACTCAATTCGTCATTCAGATTATAACCGTCCTTCGATGCTTGTCCTTCGATAATTAAAAGATATTCCGCATTATACTCTTTACCCCCATCAATAAAATCCCGGATACTTTTGCCTGCCTTTATTAAATCTGCCTGTACGCTGTATGGAATGTTATTCATATCGGAACTTCCTTTGGGAAAAGCTACATTAATTTTAAGAATATGCTTTTTATGTCTTTCATCATATTTAAAGAAGTTAGGGTCAATTTTATTAATACCTTCTTCCAACTCTTTGATTTTGTCAAAAACTTCGGCTTTTATTTTTATTTCTTTTTTTTGCTGATTCAGTACGGAAACTGTTAAGACAAATAAAACCAACATGATGAAAAATAAACTCGTCATCAGGTCGGAATAACTTGCCCAAAAATAATTACCCTTTTTTGCCATCGCTTCGTTTATGTTGTTTTAGCAGTTAAACTAATGATTATAATTACTGTATAAAGAATAAACAGCGCTGTTATTCCTGCCCAAATAAGATATTTTTTATGTTTCGCCAATTTGTCTTTTCCATTTTCGTTTTGTTCCGGATGAGATACCTCTTGAAAAACAGGTCCGGAGTGTTTCTGCGATTTTAAAACGCCTGTCAAATCGTAAATAGATTTAATCAGATTATCTAATTTCTCGTTTTGAGCCTGCATCAGAATTTGTTGAGCGGTTGCCAAAGTTTCCAGATTTGCCATACTGGCTTTTACATTGCTCAGATTTTTCAGTTCTTCCAGCAATCCCGATTCACTAAGTCGTTCTCGCATTTTAAATTCTTCGGTGATTACAAATTCGCGCAAAGCGGCAAGGCGTCCCGTTGTGAATTGTTCAAAACTTTCTACTCCTTTTTTCAGGCTGTTATCCGTATCAATAATTGCATTATTGACCAACTGTGAGTGCTGGTCTAATGTGGCGAAGTGAGAATTGAGAAAATCCATTAATGTTTTATTTTGTTCAACAATGGATTGAATTTTTGCCACCACTGTTTCAACCGAATTTGTGCGCTCTATTTGCGCAAGCAAGCCGGCATTTAATTTTTCGGCATTACCTATAAATGCGTTTATCTGATTCAGATAGAATCTGAATTTTCCTATTTCGCCTATGCTCTCCTTCAACTCCCGTAAAACGGAAACATTAGCCTTTGCCATTTGTGTAATATTAATTTCTTTGATAAGACGCAGGAACTCTGTCTGGCTTTCAAACGAGGAATGTATTGAGTCCAGAAAGGCGCCGAATCTGTTGGCATTAACCGAAAAAGTTTCATTGAAATCGGTTAAATTCCGCTGGAGTTCATAAATAGTGGCATTAACGTTTTTGTTGAGTACGGGAAGCAGTTCCGTTTGAAGAAAAGTATAAAAAGCATGTTTTTTACTCTCCACTTTTGTTTTAATACGTTTATACAAGCCTCCCTGTCCGACAGTTGTCAACAGAAGACCGATAAAACTTGAAATCATGGCAATTCTTACGCCTCCTATAAGCCCTGCAATGGCATTGAGAGGGGTTTCGGAGGTAAAACTGTCTGCGTTGATAAAATACAATCCCACAACAATTCCCAGCATTGTACCCATCAAACCCAGATACAGGGGTATTGGCAGCGAAGTGTTAATATCTTCGTCCACAGCTTCACAATTACGTTCAACTATATCTTTCATCAGGTTGAAATCGCTCACCGCGCCTTTATTTCTTATAAGATAGGTGTTGATGGCGTCAAGGATTCCTGTCAGGACTGTTCCCTGTGGATTAACGGTATAGATGAGCATTATTTCTGTTTCGTCGGAATTAATTCCCCTGGCGTATAGTCTCGGATTCGCAAGTATTGTTGCCGGTTTAATATTTTGTATTTTGCTGGCAGGGATATAGACCGTGCGGGTTTTGAAATCCGCTATCGACGGAAAAATATTCTTGAAAACCATAAGTTTCAATACTGTATATGCGGATACTACAATCTGGATAATTACAATTGCTGTAATTATTGATAAAATCATCAATTCATCATTCATATTTTATTTTTGCTTTTGCAGTTGGGTTAACAATCCATTTATCTCCTGATTTGCGAGCTGTTCCCGGCTCTATGGTTTTTATTTTCCTGTTGTTTGCCATAGCGTTTGTTGCTTCACAAACAGGGTCTAAAATATTGTAGGGATTTTGTAATGCTCTTTGATAAAACTGGTCATGTTCAACTGTATAAAACTTTGCTACGCCGGAGTTTTCTTCAACAAATTTATAACAGGCAGCTGTAGGGTCTAATTCCTGTCGTGAATTTCTGTCCCAAAAACTTCCGTCAAAGTTTGGTGTGGACATATAAAATACTTTTGATTCCGGTTGTTTTGTTGTATTTTGATTTGAACGACTCTGTTCTGTAACAGAATCTCGCCGTGTTTCGGTACTCTTCGAAGTGAGATTCTCCATTTTCGTTACAAGATCATTATGACTGCTTACTAAAGTATTATATTCTTTGGCAAATTGATCGTAAATAAAATATTCCAATGCTTTTATTCTTTTTTCTATTTCATTTGTATCTTTTGGCGAGGTCGTAGAATTTCCATTTGATTGTACCGGTGACTTGGATAATTTATGCTTTATTCGTAGAATATACGCAATTAATATCAGAACTATCACAATGAACAATATGTCTACAATGAACAATATATAAACTAATTTATCGGCTTTTGGATTTAAACTTTTACTTTCAATTTTTTCTACTCTTGCACTTAAAATGTTTATGTTCTTTTCCAATTGTTTTAGACTCTCATTAGTAATATTGTCATACGTGACTTCCGCGTTTATTTCTGTGGATTGTCCTCTTGTTGTTGCGCTATATTTTTCTGTTATTTCATCTTTTAGGTTTTTACACAATTCTTTAGTTGCGAGGTGTTCTGTTATTTTGTATGTGGTTTCTTTGATAGTGAAACTAAAATCAAAGAGCAAATCAATCAAGTCTTGATTGGATTTGTCGCTTTTATATTTGGATTTAATCGAATCATATTTTTCTGTAAGATTTGTACACGTCACACTCCAACTATTGTTATTTAACAATTTTATTAAAGCACTCCCTTTAATAGGATGATCAATCTCATTTTTTGCTAACTGCGACTGAATCTTTTTTATAAATGCTATTGAATCTTTTTTATTTGTTGAGGTTAATTTGATAGTTGCTTCGATATAAGCCTTTGTTATTTCCACATTCACATAATCTACCAATTTTTCGAACTCCTTTTGTTCTATATGTTTTTGCGAAAAACATCCGGTTGTAATAAATACGCATAAGGTAAATGTTATTATTTTTTTCATTTTTAAATATATTTTAAATGTTAATTTATTTTTCATTTTTGTAATTGATGATTTTTTCAATAAGTTTTTTTTGTTTATACATCATATATAATAAATAGCCGCAGATACACGGCAACACAATCAGCATCATCGACACGCATACATTAAACAGCAGATTTGATTTGCGTATCTTTTCGGTGGCGGATTGATTCTCTTCTTTTATGATTTTCAGTATATCTTCTTTTATGATTCTTACTGTTTCGGTTCTTGTTTTTTGCTCCTTAATCGCATAATAAGAAATTAATTCGAATTTGACGGATTGGGTACATTCTTCCAGCATTTTCCTGTTTTTGGGGCTTAGATCTTTATTATCCACGATAAGAGTCAGTAAGTCCATATTCGAAACAGTGTCATTATAAAAATTCTTTCGATTATTTACAGGTTCGGAAACGTTTTTCAACGTCCGGATAAACTGACTGCCTAATAAATTGGAAAGACGTTCAAAACCGACAGGCTTACTTATTGTATTTAACAGTAATCTCTGTTTTATATTGTCTGTATAATGGATACTGTCTTTATGAAAGCCGTCAGAGTATGGTGTATTACTGTTTTTTGTAAAAAAATCATTAAGATATGCTTTTGTCAATTCTGTATTTACATAGTCAACCAATCTGTCGAAGGTCGTTTTATCCATTGTTGGCTGGGCATTAACAATGCCCAGCAACAACAGATTGATAATAATTATTAAGACGATACGTTTCATTTTACCGGCTTTTAATACTCTTGAAAATTTCAAACGCCAGTTTGTTAATACCTCCGATAAGCGGATAAAAGAAAAATGATTCTTCAATTTCAACACTCAAATTATTTTTAAGATAATTTAATTTTTCCTGTATTCCGGAATTCAGATACATGCGGCAATCGTCTTTACTTTGCAGCAATTCTTTGGCTTTTGTCAAACTTGGTGGCGAAATGCCGAAATTATTGGTAAAACCGAACTCATCATTAATGGAAAAGAATAATTCAATAAATTTGTCATATTCTTCAATTATACTTTCTTTAAGTTCACGGGCTTTTTGTACATCTTGAAAAATCTCATATTTTAACACCTTTTCAGCAATCAGAGTATCCTCAACATCTCCCAGCAAGGTGGCTTTGATAGAGTCGAGATATTCGGCATAAGCGCTTTTTCCCTCAGAGGTTTGAAGGTCTATTGAAACAGTCTTTTGAATAGTTTGCATCTGTGGTATTTTCAATCCTCCTTTACAGGTAATTTCTTTTGGCTCCGGATATTGTTGCAGTTCAATGTTGCCGGGGTTTTGTCCCATAACTTTTCTGAAAATAATAGCTGTCAGTTTCGATAAAATATTCAGATTCACGCTACTGTCCACAATATTGATTATTTTTGAACCCGTTCCGCTGAAAGTCATGAACCTTGGGGCATCTAAACCTTTTACCTTCATGATTTTTGCAATATGATAGATCAGAGAAGAATAGAACAGTACAAAAATAATTTTCAAATCGTTATCCATTGTCAGCATCTGATTGAAAGAAACAGGTATTTCCGCGTCTCTAACTTTTTTATTATTTTCAATCGAAAAGAAAAAGGCTATTATGTCGGAGGAAGTCCCTGTATCGATTAATTGCCTGAATACGTCCAATATATCATACAATTTATTCTGTTCCAAAGCGCTTGCAATTCTTCCCTGAAATATTTTTATAAAGCCGTTAATTTGCGGAGAACCGTTGAAAGCATCGCCGAAAACAGAGTTTGCCGCAAAACGCACGGAGGTTAATATTTCGGGAGTATCGTTGCAATATATAACAATATCCGTAGTTCCTCCGCCGATGTCCATGGCAACAACGGGTCGTCCTGCCGCAGTAACGCCCAATTCTTTGTTGAAATAGTAAAATGGAGCTATTGATTCGGAAAGTTTCAAAGGCTGTTTTTCTGTTGATATATATTTGTTGTAGATGTCCTTCCATTTTTTTTCCAACAGATTTCTCCGGAATGTTTCCATGCTTGTAGGGTAAAACCATACAAAATCCGAATCAGCAAGTTTTCCTTCTGCCAGCAAAATCTTATTTCGTATTATCAGCATAAGATTTTCGAAAAAAGTATCAATCCTTTTCATTTCCACATTTTCATTTCCATTGTTATCATTACTGTAGTTTGCCCATTTAAGATTGGTATTGATTTGGGTATTATTCGGCTTACGATATTTTTCGTAAGCAAATGATATATTGAAATCAGCCAGAGCATAAGTGGGAACCTCGGAGTTAAGATTCGAATTGGCGCTTATTGCTGTACGGGTAGGGAACTTGAACTCTGTATCCTTACCGATAAACTCCGGCATAAACTCATGACGTATAACATCAACAAGAACGCCGGCTGCAGTACCGTTTAAACTGGGGTCGCGTTCATAGAAACTGCGGTCATGAAGCGTGGCTATCTGCATATCGGATACTGTTATGTCCAATGGTCGCGGATATCCACCCTCAATTGCATATTCAACGTGAGTATTAGTTGTTCCGAAATCGATTGCAAAGGAAATTTTTTTGTTGCCCTGAACCCTTTCCATGAAATTGGGGATAATAATGCCGGTAGATATTCCGTTAGTTATCTCCATATAATCGAATGTCTTTTCCAAAATGTAATATTTCGAGGAAATTTCATCCCTTCCGTTTTCTTTTATCGACCTTGATTTTTGAGCTTTGGAAGCTATCTCAGTGTTTGAAGTTTGTTCAAAAAACCGTACTTCGTACTCATTGTTGATTGTTCTTGGTGAAATGTCACGGTCGATTAAACCAATACGATAATGGTTATTCGCATCTGTCAATTTAATAAAAGGATATAAAAGCAGGTTAAACTGGTTTTCTAAAAGAGCGCCTTTGTTTTCGGAAAGTTTCGGTTCGCTAAGCGGATAATATATGCGTTCGTAAGTGATATACCTGTGCAGTCTGTTGCCTTTTATGGGAATACGCAACTCGACTTTTACGCCTCCATTTGCTCCTTCCGAAATTTGAAACATCTTTTTACCATCTACAAAGATTTTTTCTTTCAGTTCTGAGATATTAAAATAATCGAAAAAAGTTTTCTTTAAAGGCAGAAGATATCCCTTCGTGTCATTGTTCTGTAAATCGCCGTCGTAGAATTTCTCTTTGTTTATCGGAAAAACAGTGCGAATAATGGTCGGTTCCAGAAAATCGCTTATGGTTAAAAAAGGATACGGTTCTCTTGTATGAGGCAATCTTCTGTTTGCAAGATTTTCACTTTCTTCAAATACCGGTTCGTAGTTTCTGTCCCACTTGTCGGTGGTGTAGGTCAAGTCAAAATTTGCCTTTACAGAGGGTAATATTATAGGCTTTACATTCTCTGAAGTTTTAGTCGGCTGGATAATAAACTCGCTGTTATCCTCAATTAATTTCAGGTTTGGTTTCTTTTTGCGCAGCTGATCTCCGTTTATTTCCATAGAATTACCCGGATTGTCTATGTATAATTCATCAAATTCGGTAAAGTATTTATCCGGCTCAAGATTATTAATTACTCTTGCGTTGATTTGATCCAATTTTTTGAATGTTAATTCAAGATATTCGTTCACATACTTGAATTTCTGCGAAAAATTCGTGATGTTTTTTGTCAGATAAAATATATACTTTACATATTCAAAATCTCTTTTATGCAGAGGTTGTAAACCGTTGTTGAAAACCACGTTTGAACCGAACCGGATGTTTTTTACATAAGATAAATTGTTTGCCGAAGCAAAAAACAGAGAACAGGGAGAGGTCCCGCCTATGATATTAATCGGATTGGGTCCGTCTTTATAATTCAATAAATACAGACGCTGCATCAAATTGAAATTATAAGTTTCGGCGTCCTGTTCAAGGAACAATTTCAGGGTTTCGCCCAACTGTCTGTGATGCATGTTTGTCGAAAATAAAAGCGCATCAAGATCGTTCACCTTATCCCACACAATAACCTCAATAAGATCCGACAAACGATCGTGATTGAAAAAAATTTCGCCCACATCAAAACTGTCGGATACCATTTTGTGATAAATATTGGTTCCGTCTAAATCGCGCGCCACCTTTTTAAAAGCGGTTTGAACCAAATCAATTCTTGCAAAAGGGCTTGGAATGGAAGTGATTTGTTTTTTAACGCCATCAGAGTCTGGGATACCGTCTATAGCGGTGTTGTCATATTCGCGACTGGGTTTCCAACCGTCGATATTAGGCAGGTCACGGTATCCTAATACTTTTATACTGTCTGTTTCTGTTGCCATTAGACTATCTTTTGTTGCCATAATTATTTGAAATTAAATTTGTTTTTTACTAATTGTGCTGTTGCCTGATAAAAAAGAGCCATGAATTTTTGTTCTTTTTGTGTATTGGAATCTTTTACCCCGTTCAATTCACTGTCGAACAGGTTATAGTTGTTAGTAAAACTGAATTTGGGTTTTACATTTTTTACAAGATTAAATAAATTATTTGCTTCCGTATTTAAATTGAAAGGACAAAAAGCTCTGTCGTTTCTTTCTAATTCCTGTAACCACTCAATAAAATAGCCGTTTACATTTCTGAGATAACTTCCGTAAAAAAGTTCTCCCAAAAACATTTCATCAAACCTATTGTCTTTTGCCCATGCTTTTGTTAAGCCTGTCTTGATATATTCTCTCTGGTATTTCACAAACAGGAGATATTGTGTCAACGATTTTTTTAATTGTTGTTGGGTGATATCTGCCAGTACGTCAAATGTTACTTCCGGTGCATTTCTTTTGATACCAAAATCTTTATAATGAAGTCTTTCTGCAACTATACGTTCGGTATCGCCGTCTGGTATTCTTTCAAGCCTATTCCTTAATGAACCGGCAGAAGTATGAGCAAAATCCAATATCGCCAATGCCGCCGCCAACTCTACAAAATGTGCATCATTTTTTTGAGCGATCGAACCTTCATTGTTTGTATAGTCTTTTTTCATCTGGTCGCCTATGTAGTAGAGGGCATTTAAACTCCTGTTTCCGCTTACATTTTTATTATAATATGTAAGGGCGGCTTTAGTTTTGGAAATAAAGGTTGAACTGTCAATTTTGCTGTTTGTATCGGTAGTAACGCCGAAATAGGGCAACACGGTAATTGCCCCTACGGGAGCACGTTTAATCAAAGCGCAGTTTGGAAAAGGGTCTGCAAGTTCTCTCAGATTTTTCAGAATCAAAGGAAATCCGGCAGCGCCTGTTCCTCCAAAGATGGAACTTACGATAAATATCCTGTCGCCTTCCTGAAAAGATGCTGCGAATTGTTTAAAATAAGGCGAATCCACAAACTGATTCAAAACGACGCTGCCTATATTTGGGTTACCTTTGAAACCCACATCCATTTTTGCTTCCAAATTATCTTCCGAAAACAGCAGACTTGCAAGAGCCTTGTTTTTTCTGTCCAAAGTTCCGTAGTCTATATAATCCTTAAATTTATTGTCGCTTACTCCATTGAGAGGCATTCTGAAGTTGTCTTCATTATTTTCGAGCGGTTCGATTTTATTTTTATAAAATTTATTGGAATCGTTCGAAAAATCTAAATATCTTTGATTACGCACCTGTCTGTAATTTTTCAACAGTTCGATTGTGCGTGTTACATCTCCGTTTGCTATGTCGGGGTCGATAATAATCGGCACAATATCATGTCCGTTTGCCTCTATTCCCGAAGCAAGCAGCAAGGTGAGGGATTTGATTACCCGCGAACCGGTGCCTCCGATTCCAAAAACATATAATTTAGCCATATATTTATGTATTAAAAATATTAGTAATCATTAGAAATTAGAATGGCGTTTTTCTGAAATTTTTACTTTTCCATTTTATTATCATCGAAACAGCAAAACAGGCGATCAGCGTCCACAGAAAATCAACCGTAGCGAAATTGAAAAACTCAATGGAATAAGGCACAACCGAATCTGCTTGAGCATATATAATGTCAAGTTCGGAGCCAACAGTCCAGTAAGCATAAACGGCATTGATAACCGCAATTAACGCTATAAGCCCAAACCAGTGATACCACCTGTCGTATTTGGGATTAGGAATAGCGTAGTAATAGATTAACATACCTATAAAAGATGAAATAAGCATCACCAAACCTACAGGCAGGTACAAACTATTGTCATACAAATCTTCGGAGAAACCTTCCATAAAAAACACGTTCCCCAGTTCATAAATTCTTGCAAAAAAATCATTCATAAAGTTTTAATTTTAATTTTGTTATTATTTAATATTTAATTTTAATTCATAAAGTGTTATTTGGAAATTGGAATTGTTATTTCAAAATACTTGTCACTGTCCTTATCGGGATATTTTGTTTTGAAAATTTCATCGTATGCTTCCGCAATTCCCGTAATCATATAATTGATACCGAATGTTTTTTGCATAAGACTGTCGTCTTGTCCAATTGTACTGTCATCTTCGGTATTTGAATCCTTTACCCACTCAGGCAGAGAATTTGTTTTTTTCAATGAAAAAGACAAATTAGAAAATGCGGCATTTTTTGACTGAAAGGCAATGATATGAGTCATATCTTCTGTAATGTCGCTTACTTTATCCTGAGGCGCTATTGTCGCTGATACATTATTATAAATTCCCTCAATCTCAAAATTCCCTTTGCTCACCGTATAATTGTTTACATTACTGATCTCTTCCTCAGTGACAGGTAATGATTTTAGATTTAATGCAACTGCAAATTGCAGGCTGGAATTTCGTCCTCTTACTGTAGCATCGTTTATTTCCGTATAATATTTGCTGCTACCGGATTTTATCGCTTTAAAATTCCCTTTTTTCAACGTTGCTCTTAATACGGTGTATTGAACAGTATTACTGTAATCATTGGCGCTCAAAAACAGATGATTGTTGTAGCCTTTGAACTTGACATACGGAATCTTTTTGTTAAAACCGGCTAATGTATTGCTGTTTCCCATCAGACACATATAATAAGGTCTTTGTTTTCCGTTTAACTGTACCTGATTATTCGTGTCTTTATATGTGTAATAAATACCGGAGAACCTGGAATAAAGCTGTATGACGGTTATAGCCAAATCCGTTTTCGATTGTTTCGATTGTGACAGGAAGGCGTCTTTAATTGAATTTTTTTCTCGGCTAAGCAGATCTGCGGTGTTTTTCCCTTTTATGGAATAAATACAGTCGGAAATCAGTACGGAGATTGTATCGGATGAGGTATTTCCCAATATTTGTTGAAACAGATTATTGAGATTACTCGATTTACGGTTGCCTGTTTCTTTTATGGTCGCAGGCGTCAGTTGTGAGATAAAGGATGAAACATCTTTCTCAATATTTGCGGAAATTGGAAAAATACCGGAATTTATATAATACAAATGTATGTTCTTTGCATCATAGTGATATTTCATACCTACCAATAATCCTTCGAGAGCGTCTTTAAATTCGGTTTCTCCGTTAACATATCCGTCCATACTCGCCGAATTTTCGATGTAAATGTTAATAGTTACAGGTGCAACAGGTGCAGAAATCGAACCTGTTACTGCCGAACTCGTATCCGTTTGTTCGGTTTGTGTCTCTTTTTTTACCCTTTCTCTTCTTTCTTTTCTTTCGTGTTGTCCTCTGCAGTTTGAAATAAATACAACACAGAGCAGTAAGATGCAACAAATTTTATACATATTTTTCATAATCTAAAATCATTATTTTAATTAGTTATTGTTTCTGTTTTATACCAGCTTTGTTTTTCAAGAAAATCCAATGTTACATATTGCTGTTTGTTATACATAGCCACTAAACTTTTCTGTGCCTGCTGGTGACCCTGAAGCGCCGCCATGTTAAAATATTTGGCAGCCTGCTCATAATTTCTGGGGGTATGAGCGCCTTCCCCAAACCGGTAAAAACCTCCCAAAGCGAATTGCGCACAGATATTTCCCTGTTTGGCGGCTTTTTCGTATAATTCGGCAGCTTTCTTTTTATTTTCCGGAACATGCAGTCCTCTGGAAAATAAATCTCCCAGGAAATTTTGAGCTTCCGGATTATTGTTTTCAGCCGATTTCTTGTACCACTCAACAGCCGGTTTGAAATCTCCCCTCCGGTATAATTTCTTTGCTTCTTCCAGTTCCTTTGTTCCTCCGCAAACGGCAGGTTGCGGCAAGTCAATAGAATTGTCGGAAGATTGCGGCTGCGTGATTTTTTCTACTTCGTCCGTAATAATCTTCAATAATTTTTTCCGCATCGACGACCATCTGTTTTCGGAGGTACTGTGATTAAGCGGAGAATCGCTGTCGCTCTGCATAACCTGCGAATCAAGTATCCACTGCACTTCCTTTATGAATCTCTCGCCCATACGTTCAATTAGAGGAGAAAGAACTGTAAAATTCCCTTTTTCACCTTCTTCTTTTATCTGCAACAATTCTTCTTCTTTGATATATACGGGAGGTTGCGGCAAATCCGAAGATGCCGTATCGGGAGATTGAGGATTCGTGATTTTTTTTATTTCGGCAGTAATAAGATTTAATATTTTTATTCGTATCGGCGACCAAATGGTTTCATCCTTCCTGTAATCAATCAAAGGATCATCACTGCCCGGCACAATCTGCAAATCGAATATCCACTGTATTTGTTCCTTAAACTCGTCCCCTATACGATCAATCAGGAGAGGAATAATTTTAATCTCTCCTTTTTGAAAGGATTCTTTTATCCATGGTAACTCTTCGGTTTGGATATATTTTGAAGTAACAAAATCCTGACTTAGCAGTAATATGGCAATATGTGAATTTTGGATACTGTCTTTAATATTCATTCCAAAATCTTCTCCCACATGGTTTTCTTCTAAAACGGAGTCTGTCCAAAATTGAACATCGTCACCCTTAAATTGCCTTATTAACCAGGGGATAAGAGGCTCGTCTTTCTTATTTTTCCTTCTGACCCACTGTTTATCATAATGGCTGTAACTGACAAAAATTTTTATTTTTTCCATGATTCAATTTACTTTTTATTTATCACATTCCGTTAACGATTTTTATTTTTTCTGTACACAACATAAATTATTACAAGCAGAACTAATGCTGCAATCAACACAAACCGGAAACCGTTGCCTGTACCCGTTCGTTGTGTTTTCCTTTCTATATTTACTTTAAAAACAGCCGTATCCGAATAACAGCCAACTTCATTAGCCACCAGCAATTTTATAATGCCTTCTCCTTTTTTGTTCCAGCAAATCCTGATTTTGTTTTCGTTTTCTTCCAGCACACTGCCGTTTTCTATTTTCCATAAATATTTGGAAAATCCCTGTGGAGCTTCGTAAGTAACAGTACTGTTCCTACTTACCGCCGGTGAATAATTACTCACGGATAAACGCTTATCCGTATCGGGTTTCAGGAGTTGATATAAGAACTCTGTGACTTTATTTTTGATTGTATCATATATAAAAGAATTGACATCCATGTTTTTAAACAGGGAATGTCCCTGCCCTTCAAACAGATGAAGCATATTTTTTATTTTCAGTTGATCGAATTTTTTATGAGTAGATAAAGAGCCGTATAATGGAGGGATTATCGCATCTTTTAGAGCTATATTCAGAAAAAAATCCTCTGAAATTTCACTGGCAATACCTCCCAGGAAACTTGTTACATGATTATAGATACTTACCACATCGGTATTTTCTATTTCATAAACAGGAGTTCCATACAAAGTATTTACTAAGGCATCCCGGTCGCCGTGGAAACTCAATACAGCAACAGGATAGCGGTTTGTAATAATTTCATTATGCGGCACGCCTCCGGCAATGCTTATAATTCCTTTATATGGAATGTCTGTAAATGGAGAAACCGAACCATATATGTTCGGCAAATTTTGATTCGAAAAATCAGTTTGATTTTCTTGATGCAAAAATCCACAATGCAGAGCCGTAATAGCCCCTGCGCTAAAACCTCCCAGATACACGTAATTTGGCGAAATTCCATAGATATTTGCATTATTAATCAGATAGTCTGTTGCATCATTTACATCCTGAGCGGCTTTATAGATAAGTTTCCACAGATTTAAAGCATTTCCAAAAGTATATAAGCGATATTCCACCGAAGCAGTAACAAAACCTCTTTTGGCAAAATCCTCACATAAACGCACAATTTCCCTGTCTTTAAAATTCCCCATAACATAACCTCCGCTGTGTAACCATATAAGAAGAGGTCGTTTGGATAAGGTATCTCCAACAGGAGAGTATATATCCATCTTCAAATCCTGTTTCCTGTTTATATATAAGACAGTGTGTTCAACCGTTTTATATACACAGTCACTTGCTGTGACAGAGCAATTCCGGAAGATTTCAGACTGGTAACGGTTTTGCGCATAAAGCCCTGTAGATATTATCAATAATATCCAAACCAAACTTTTGCTCTTCATGTATAACCGTTCTGTACTCATCTTGCTTATGTGTTGTCTTTATTATTTTTTACCGACATCAGTATAATTTTACATAGTGTACTGTTGATATAAAAAGTTTTGCAGCTCATTCTACATATAAGTTCCGCTATTCTTTTTCTCCGTTATGGAATAATATCTAAAATCCTGTAGCTTACGGAAAATATTTCCGGTAAGACATCAATCGGTTTCAGACTTATTTACCTGTTACAAAGATTATGGAACCCGATTTTTCATATTTTCTTTTCCAAAACATAAAATTTTTTTCTTCTAAAATTCTATACTGTAATCAATTTTCTAACATTAAATTCATTTTCTTTTCATTTTTTCTTAATCAAACTTCAATAGGAATACGCTGCCGTCCACAGTTTTCCCAGTTCTCTGGTCGCCAGATACTGGTTGCTGTATTCTTCCACCTGCGCCCTCATCAGTTGCAAGACTTTGTCCAACAACCCTTTTTCTTCTGCAATGCGTTCCGGTGTAAACCCGAACGCGCTCAGTTTGTCTTGTATTTCGGGATTATTTTGTACGCCCAAAATACCGTTTTCCATTTTGTGCAATTTTATTGCAATAATTTTTCCTGTTATATCTTTGAAAAAGATATAAATATTACTAATTAAAAGACTGTATTGTAGTCCCGATATTCCAATCGGGGATTTTTTCAGAACGATGTTTTCGTGTAGCTGAATGACTTTTTCATGTAGCTGAGTCATTTTTTCATGTAGCTGAATGACTTTTTCGTGTAGCTGAGTCATTTTTTCGTGTAGCAGAGTCATTTTTTCATGTAGCAGAATGACTTTTTCGTGTAGCTGAATGACTTTTTCGTGTAGCTGAGCCATTTTTTCATGTAGCTGAGTCATTTTTTCATGTAGCTGAGTCATTTTTTCGTGTAGCTGAGTCATTTTTTCGTGTAGCAGAATGACTTTTTCGTGTAGCAGAGTCATTTTTTCATGTAGCAGAATGACTTTTTCGTGTAGCTGAGTCACTTTTTCATCAAACCGATGAATATCAATGATTCCTACAGTATTATATGAAGAGATATATACAATAGAAAATCGCCCTCTGTCGAAAAAACGGGGGGGATTTATAATGAGAAAAAGAGAATTATTTTTGTATGGAACTAATTTATTTTCAGCATTTTCAACGCGTAAAACGCGAGTCTCTCTCTCTCTCTCTCTCTCTCTCTCTCTCTCTCTCTCTCTCTCTCTCTCTCTCTCTCTCTCTCTCACTCTCTCTCTATCACTCAAAAAAAAAAAAAAAAAAAAAAAAACTTTATAATAAAAA
>JAISRS010000500.1 GCA_031273485.1 Prevotellaceae bacterium | reverse complement strand
GGGATACACGAAGCGTGCGAATTACGCGACGGCGACAAAGAGGTTTACCTCGGAAAAGGTGTTCTTAAAGCAGTAGAAAATGTAAACACCGTTATTAATGAAGAATTAGCCGGAATGTCGGTTCTAAAACAACGCGACATCGATTCGGCTATGATAGCTCTGGACGGAACGGAAAACAAAAGCCGTCTGGGAGCTAATGCTATTCTGGGCGTTTCGCTGGCTTGCGCCAAAGCATCCGCTCAAATAACAGGTCAACCCCTGTTTAAATATGTTGGAGGAGTAAATGGACGCACGCTGCCTGTGCCTTTGATGAATATCCTTAACGGAGGCTCTCATGCCGACAACTCTATCGACTTCCAGGAATTTATGATTATGCCCGTTGGCGCCGATACTTTTTCGGATGCATTGCGTATGGGCGCAGAAGTGTTCCACAGTTTGAAATCAGTGTTGAAAAAACTCGGATACTCCACCAATGTGGGCGACGAAGGAGGTTTCGCTCCCAACCTGAAATCGAACGAAGAGGCGGTTACGGTGATACTCGAAGCTATCGAAAAAGCCGGATACAAGCCCGGAGAGGATGTTTACATGGCTTTAGACCCCGCATCGTCGGAGTATTATATCCCGGAAGAAAATGTTTATCATCTGCACAAATCAACCGGCGAGAAACTTACGCCCTCGCAAATGGTGGACTTCTGGAAAAATTGGGTTACCAAATATCCCATTTTATCTATCGAAGACGGTATGGCGGAAGACGACTGGGACGGATGGAAACTGCTGACGGATACTATCGGCGACCGCTGTCAACTGGTGGGCGACGACTTGTTTGTGACCAATGTAAAACGCCTGCAGCAGGGCATCGACCGTAAAGTCGCAAACTCTATACTGATTAAGGTAAATCAGATAGGTTCGCTGAGCGAAACTATTGATTCCGTAGAACTCGCCACACGTAATTCCTACACTTCCATTATGAGCCACAGGTCGGGCGAAACGGAAGATACTACTATTGCCGATCTGGCGGTAGCGCTCAATTGCGGTTTGATCAAAACAGGCTCGGCTTCACGTTCCGACCGCATTGCAAAATACAATCAATTGCTGAGAATCGAAGAAATACTGGGAAATCAGGCATATTATTTAGGCAAAGATTTCAAGTACTCAAAAATTAATTAGTTCGCTTTTTACAATTGTAAATCTGATTTTAGAATGCTTCGAAATCCAAGTTCGGAGCATTCTTTTTTTTGCCCTGCCCTTCAATAATCTTATAATGGGAACGCCTGAAAAAGCAGTTTTTAGGAGTTCCCTAATACCAAACAGATTTTATGTGATATATTTCCGGATTATCTTCAGAAAACTCTGCTTCACTCCCGGATTGCTTCCGGCTTGCGCTTGCCGTCATTGGCAGGTCTTTAAAGACATCAAAGACCTTAAAGTTCGCAAAGAAAACCGTTCTACCTTCTGACGGGAGCAGCGATTAAAAAATAATAATAATATCTTTGCGTTATAATTTTCAAAAAGAAAGACAATGATAATAGAAAGAACAAAAGACGAAACAGTTTTACGCATCCCTTCCTGCGTTAATTTTGAGGAAGTTCAAAGCGTTATTGACCTGATGATGTACAGCAACTGCGCGAAGTCAAGCCACACAACAAGATGTTGATGATATTGCACGGGAAGCAAAAAAAGGGTGGTGGCAAGCCAATCGCAAACGCTTTATCAAATGAACTAAATCTTATTTTGAGGTGCTATGGTAGGTTCCCTTTGTTCGATGTAGCGGGACGCTACGCCGAACAGGGAATCACCTCCGATTCCGATTGGTGTCATTGACACTAATCGGGACCAATAACAAAAACCTCATTTCTACCTAATTTTCCAAACAAAACAACCTCAGTAGCCACGTAATTACAACATCTCACTAACCTCGTTACCTCATTGTTACAGGTTGTCTGATTGCAGAATATAAAATAAGGTAATGAGGTTTTATGGAAACGGGAAATCATTGTAGCTACTGAGGTTGTTTTGTTTTGGGAATTAGGTAGGAATGAGGTTTCCGGAGGCGCACCCCTAACAGGGTTTAAAACCCCTGTTAGGGTTAGAAATTAGAGAAATTAAAAGTCATAAATTATCAGCGCTTCGCGCCATTCATAATTCATAATTCGAGTGGTGTTTATTCTTCGTTCAGGCAGTATTTTTTTATTATTGCGTAGGCGCCGGTGACGCCTAATTCACCCGATTTACTGACATCCATACATCCTCTTTCGGTGTCGCGCAGATAGATTAGTATTAATCCGCGGTTAAAGTACGCTTCTGCAAAATAGGGATATTGTTTTATTGCGGTGGTGTAGGAATCCACAGCTTCCGGCATTTTGTTCGACAAACACATGAGATTGCCGCGATTATAATGAAGGTATGCGAAATTGGGGTTTAGCCGTTCCGTTTTGTCTAAGTCGGTAATGGCTTCTTTGTAGTCGTATTTCTTTTGATTGACGGGATTTTTTACACCCATAATTTCATTGTCGAGACTCAATTTGGGCATGGAACTTTCGATGTTTGAAATAAATTCAATCATTTCGCTTTGACTTGCGCTTCGGTTGATATAATAGAAAATATTTCCGGGGTCGAGTTCAATGGCTTTATTGTAGTAGTTAATGGCGCTGGAGTACTGTTTCAGTTGTCCCTGCGAGATACCTTTTATGAAATATCCCAATGCTTTTTCCTTACTGTTGTCCATTTTCATAAGAATTTCGGAGATGGAATCAAGTCGGGCGACGGCGATATTGTCGATTTCGATGATTTGATTGGAGAGCGCTACATTCCGCAACTCCGGACGGTTCAGAAATTCGTCGATCGGAGGGAAGAAATACTGTTTATCCAAAGCCAGAGTGGATTTCGGGGCTTCGGCGGTAAATTTGAACTGGGGCTGTATCATAAATTCTATTTTCCGGTTTTCGAGTTTATTACTGAAAGTTTTTTTAGTGAAATCGGCGTCTAAAGCCAGCAGTTTGTTAAACGTTTTGCTGGTATCGGCAAACAGCGAAAACGTGCTGTCGGAGGCGTCTTTTCTGTACTGCGTAATTTTTTGTTGCGCAATATCGTAATCTTTCTTTGCGCTTGCGTACTGTCCTATTTGATTTTTGACATACGAGCGGTTCATATAAGCCGTAGCAAAATCGGGATACAGTTCAATTGCCTTAGTGTAGTCGGCTATTGCGGCATAGTAGTCCTTCAATTCTATTTCCACCGCCGCCCTGTTGAAATAAACAAGCACATTTTGGGGATTGATAGCCATCACCTGTTCATAATCCTCCAGAGCCTTGTTGTAGTCGCCGATTTGCGACCTTATCAACGCTCTGTTGTAATAGCTTAGAGCATTGTCGGGGTCAAGTTCCAGCACCTTCGTCAAATCGTCCAAAGCTCCGTAGATGTCATTTAAATTGTATCTCACCAAAGCTCTGTTGAAATAAACAAAGGAACTTGCCGAATCCATTTTAATTGCATTATCGAGGTCTTTCAGCGCCCGTTTATTATCGTTTTGCATGGCGAAGATGCGCGCGCGGCGAATAAAGGCGTTAGGGTCGAAGGAATTATAATATAAAGCCTTGTTGTAGTTTTCCAAGGCTTTTATCGTATCATGTTTCATCAAATAAGCCGTTCCGCGATTCACATAAGCGTCGCCGGCATGAGGTTCCTTTTTAAGGTAGGTGTTGAAATCCTCAATTGATTCGTCAAACTTTTGGGACATGAGATATGTGATGCCTCGAGAGAAATAAATTCCCTGAAGGTCGGGTCTTAAATCTATTGCGGTTTGATAATCCTTCATTGCTTCGTCGAAGCGATTCAGTTGCGAAAGGGTTATCGCCCTGTAGTGATATGCATGGGTGTAAACGGGGTTAATATGCAGAGCTTTATTGAAGTCGTACAAAGCTCCGATGTAATCGTTGAGATTATATTTGGCAATTCCGCGGAAGAAATAGCCTTCGTGTAAAGAGCTGTCCGCCTGAATCAGCACATTAAAATCGATTATGGCGTGCGCATATCGGGAATTGATTAAATTTTCTCTTCCCCGGTTGAAATAGTAGTACTTATCGTATTGTGCAAACGAATACGTGGCGGCAACAGTGAACAATACTGTTAGCATATTTTTGACGATAGTTTTCAATCTAATAACGTGTTAAATAGTATGTAACTAAAATGAACGAACATGCAAAAATAATAGAATTAATTGTTAAACGGATAATTTATTCCAAAATGAAAATTAAAATTATTTTTGTTTAACCAGTCAAAGGGTGCAATCAGGCGGCTTTTCTCCGGTAAACCAGGGTTATGCACCTTTACGCCCAGATCAAATCTTAGAACAAAATAATCGAAATCCAGCCTTAATCCCAAGCCTGTATCTACGGCTATTTCTTTATAAAACCGGTTAAAGCCGAATTTTGCGCCTGCTCTTGTATCCGAAGGGTTGATGCTCCAGATATTTCCTGCGTCGGCAAAAAAAGCTCCTTCAAATTTCCAGAAAAGCGGAAATCTGTATTCTACATTAAATTCCAGCCTTAAATCAGCCACTTGATTCGGGAAAACCCCTATGGAATCGGACGATACCGACCCCGGTCCCAGTTCCCTGATTTGCCAGCCTCTTAGCCCGTTGGCGCCGCCGGCATAGAACATCTTTTCAAAAGGCATGGAAATGGAATTTCCGTAGGCTTTGCCTATTCCGAAATAGAATCTGTAAACGAGTTCGCTTGCCGTATATACCGGCGTATTGTAAATCATATTTATATCGGCTTTGACGTATTGACTGTAGGGCATGCCTTCGATCATCCTCCCCAGAGAGGGGTCTTTGGGCATGGCGGCATTGAAGAGGCTGAGGATATTTCCCGCCACGTCGCCGTTGATGATGTAGCCCAGATAACTCGAACGGCGCCATCTGTTCGGTCTTTCGGGCTGATTGTTGTATATATACGAGCCGGTGATTCCCAAAACAAAGTGGTTCGAATATGTATTTTTTAAGTACAGATTATTGATTTTGGCATAAAATTCGGGACTTAAATCATACATTTTTACCATATTGAAATCCAAGAGATTTAATTGATATGTGTTTTGTTGCGAGGCTTTCCACCGGTATCCGAACCGGATGGTCGCCATGGCGCGGGTATAATCCGGTCGCTGCTGATAAACATACGAGGTGTTGAACAGGGTATGTGGTATTTGCGTCTTGAAATATCCCAAAGAAACCGGCATCAGGAATTTCGGCAAATTAAGCGAGGCTCCCATGTTGTATTCCTGCGAAGTGTTGCCCGAAGAGCGGAGGCTGTACTGAAACACTCCTCTGAAATCGAGGGTAAAGACTTCGGCTCCCTTAAATAGATTTTTGTGAGCATAGCTAAACCCCGGAGAGAATCCGATCATATCGGAAGAATTGGTCGATAGTTCCATATCAACTTTATAGGATTGCGAGGCAATGGGGTCTAAAAATATGAGGCAATCGAGCAAATCGTTTTTTTCTTTCGATTCCCTGAACTGTATGGTTATGGATTTGAACAGCGCCAGACCCGAAAAGTTGTTATATGTCCTGTTCACCTTTTCTTCACTGTAATAGTCGCCTTTTTCGAATAAATTAGCCCGCGCCAGAACTCCCGGTTTCAGATTCATTCCGCCTCCGGAAAGCACATGCATGTCGCCGTACCGCATAGTGTCGAAGGTATTGATATACGTTGAATCGACGGCGGCGGTGAGGGCGTTATAGTTTGTGTAGATATAAACATCGTTGATTTTATACAGGGGATAATTTGTTTGCACTCTTTGATTTTTCTCGTCCATTTGACTGAAGGGCGGGATAATTACGGTTAAATCCGCTTGCATGTTCCCCACTGTGGAATCCGCCCTGAATTTTATTACGCCTTTATTGAATGTATAATATCCCTTGTTTCTCAAATTGGCGGTAATGGCTTCCGTTTCCCGGTTAAGCATGTTGGGCGACAATCGCCGTCCGCTTCTCAGCCTCAGCGTGTCGGATAACACATATTTCCTGACGGTTGTATCCTGAATGTCGTACGCTATATTTCTGATATAGTACGAAGCATCGGGATTGACGGAGTAAATTACTTCGGCTTTTTTGCCTTTGACGATCACCGAATCTTTCACTGTTGCGTAATAAAATCCTCTGTTGCGCATATAGGATTCGATGTTCAGGACGCTTCGGCGGATGAGTGTGGAATCGAAAATTACGGGAGCTTCGCCCCATTCCTGCAATTTGCGGTTTATCCATTTTGATGTGTTTTTGCCCGACAGGTTGTAGAGTCCCAGGTAGAATTTGAACATATCCTTACGGTTAGAACGCTGATGAATGTAAGTGTATATTTCGTCGGCTGACAATTCTCTCAAAGCGCGCGAATCCAATTTGTCGCCGTAAATATTAACCGTGTTTTTTTTCAGCAGGTAACTCCCCTCAGGGACTTTTCTCGTGGTACTGCACGAACACAAACACAAACCTGTAAAACTCACTGCTAAAATATATATTCTCCAACTAAAAGTAAATCCCATCTAAATATTGTTACATACGAAAACGGATACATACATATTCTGTTCCATTTTTGATATTTTTTGCAAAAGTAATATTTTATTACGGAGTAACTGATTTGAAAATTTTTTACCGGCATTTTTAGGGGGAAACTGTTCCCGAAATTGATGTAATTTTCAGCTTTAATGTAAAGACACTGCCGTTCATCGTTCATTTACCTCTTATTGTTTCAGTCCATTGTTTCAGTTGCGCATGGTGTTGCGTCAGGATTTGAGGAAATTTTTCTTCAATAGCAGCCAGGGACTCCACATAGTGTTTAAAATCGTCGTCGGAATCATTTTTTGCAGCCATTTCGGCAAGCAATAAATTGGCGAGTTCGGTAAGAGCGGTTTTATTTGTCAATTTTTTAATCGCCATTTTACGCACATTCCATTCGGGTTCGTTTTTTGCAATCTTGACGAGCAGAGTTTTATCGACAAGTTTTTTAACAGCCATTTCGCGTATGC
>JAISRS010000416.1 GCA_031273485.1 Prevotellaceae bacterium | reverse complement strand
TAAAAGGCTAAACCATAGACTCTTGGATAGATTTTTTTACACCATTTGTTGCTACAATTTATTCTAACTAATTAATATGTCGCTATTTATATGGATAATAATCAAGCCAAAAAATTTTCACAAAAGTATATAAAATTTTTCCACCAACAAACACAAATTTTAAATTAATTGAATAAGTGATATTTAGCAAGTAGTGTAATTTTAAATTAATTGCTACAGAAACCTATGTTTTTGGCTTATTTTATTGAGCTAATGTATTTTAGCAAAGTAAAACCCGTTAAAAAGAGTGTCTCTTGCCCGCTTTTCGTATTCTCCCCTTGCCACTCCGAAGGCGCCGACTGTCGCATCAAAGTTATGCCCCTTATGCGTAGCTTTCAGTCCGCCTGTCTTCGGATCGAAAGCAGCGTCCTCATAGTTCCCGTCTTTTTTCAGTCGCGCGTATTCCTCTTTATTCTCCCGAATACGCTCGTTCTTTTTCAGGTACATCTCCTGAATCTTCCTGCAGGCTTTTCATTTTTCGCTGTCCGGTATTTTTGCCGACAACTTAAAGAACACCCCCGACAATCCCTCCGGACTGCCATCGGCGTCGAACGTATCGCAGTGATTGCATTTCGACGACGTGTAGGCGTTTACCTTTGGAAACACCACCTTCTCCTTGCCCGGATTGAACCGGAACATCGACAGCCTGTTCGTTCCGTCGGCGCCAATCTGAGTAGTAGCTGCCTCGCCCTTCTCTTGAGCCTCCTCGCTGTTGCTCTCCGCGTATTTGCTCCTGCGAACCTGAACAACCGTACACCGGCAGTTCCACGACAGCGGCGGGAGATATTTGTCCCAGAACGGATCCGACACAGGCAGCGTTGTCCCGTCAAGTTTCCGGTGCGATTCCCTGACCTTATCGTCATTCGCAGTGCGATACTGAAGATTGTACCTGTCGCCCGACCTCTCAAACTCCGCCCACTTTGCAGCCATCTGCGACGACTGAACCGCAAAATTGTACTCCGCCTCCAAATAGCTCTTATTGTAAGCTGCGTCTATCGCTTTCACATCCTTAAAAAATCGACCGAAAGGCTTTACCCTGCCATCCCCGTCCCTAAGGTTCAGGCTGCCTTCTTTTTTTGAGCAAATCTCTTCATCAGCACATGTTGCACAGCCTTGTTCAATATGCCGAAATTCCCGCTGTTGAACTCCAGCAACCACACGCCGTACTCTCTCATTGTCCTGTATTCTATAAACTTGCTGCCGTCGGCGTCCGGATAAAAACGCCCGTTGTCCGGCACAACATTCTCGCGCTGTATAAGTTTGGCTTCCGGATTACCCTCCCTGTTGATACACAGTTCCACCAGCGAACAGCCGTAGTATTCCGCATCCAATATACAGTTAACCAAATCCGCATAGCATTGCATCGAAGCCAGCCGCAGCATCGCTTCCTCGTCGGGTTTCCCCGCCTCGTTCATCAATTTAAATGCAGCGCTCACAGTTTGCAGTTTACGCCCTGCGATTTGCGAACTCAGCAGAGAATCCAGCACAATCGAATCATAAAGCCTCATCAGCTTTGTGCGCTTGGGTTCCTGTGCTCCTCCGGCCTGTTTTATTGCAGCGTTCCACGTCGCAATATCCGACCGGGTAACGCTGATACTCTTGCGCGTCGTCTGCGGAAAATAAACCGCCTCCCGCTTCTTTGCCGACTGCGCCTGTTTCACTGTCTTTTTTCTCTCTTTTGCCATTATGTTTATAAATTAGCAATTACAAATTTCAAATTACGATTGTCCACCGTAATTTTTAATTCGTAATTCGTAATTTTTAATTTTTAATTCGACAGACACCATTCCACGGCGTCGTTAACCCTGCGGGGGTTACGCGACAATTCGTCGTCGTCAATATCGTCAATAACAATATAGTTGGGGCGTTGCGCCCTGTTTTTCAAACCCCGCGGCGACTGCCCGCGCCCCAAAGCCACAAACGCGCAACCGTCCGCCGTACAAAACTCCCCTTCCGTCCACGAACCGGCTTTTACCTGTTCGCCATAATCGCGCTTATACAGATCGTTGTATTGCAATTCAGCCTGCATGTCCGCCAGCAGCCTCACGGCAGCCTCCTCGCTCTTACTCGCTAACACCATGAAATCAATCTCGCGCGGCGTCTGAATCTTGAGCCACAACGGAACAAGCAACGAAAGATGAGACGACTTGGCATGCCCTCGCGCCCACTCGAACACTGCTCTCGTGTTTGGATTATTCTTCAAATATTTAGCCGCATCCAAGTGGAACTTGCCGCACTTGCTGGTCGATATGTGAGGAAAATATGTCTGAACAAAAAAACCATAATCCTTTTGAGCGCGCACAATGCGCTCCTGTTGAGTCTCTTTTGTCTCCGTGCGCCGGAAACCCTCGCTCATTATGTAATTGACGCGCTCCTGCCAATGAGCCAGCAACTTGGCATTAACCTTTGATTGTTCCATTTCCAAGGTGGGTCTGAATATACCGGTCCTGCCAGTATGTCATTTTTTGAATAAAATCATCCGTAAGATTATCGGGATAAAACGCACGCTGTTCCACTGTCCATGCCGAAAAATAAGCAAAGCAGTCTATCACATCGTTCACCGTGTTGCTTCCCTTAAGCGATTTGAGCTGACTTACGGCTTTGGAAAAAGCGTCGGCGTTAAACTCCGGACTGTCAAGCAAATCGTTAATCTTACCCAGTGTCTTGGTTATTAAGTCATCCACACTGATGGCTTTTGCAGCTCGCTTCTCGTCCCACCCGTCCCGTTCCCTCCACCTTTGAAGCGTAGCGGCGGTCACTCCTACGCACAGGCATATATCCTTAAAACAAATTTAAAACATTTTTAAAATGAAAGAAATTGATAAAGAGCAAATCGCTCAATGGAAAAAAGAACACGGCGATGTTTACCGCATCACCGACGAGGACAAAAGCAAAGCCTGCTACCTCAAACAACCCTCGCGCAAAACAATGAGCTACGCAGCCACCTTCGCAGCCAGTAACCCCGTGCGAAGCAACGAAGTCCTGCTCGAAGGCATGTGGCTTGGAGGAGACGAAGACTTTAAAACCGACGACAGACTGTTTTTCGGAATAACGCCCAAATTGCAGGAAATAGCAAAAAGCGCAGAAGTTGAGTTGGAAAAGTTATAGCGGCTGCCGAAAATAAGGTCGACAAACAGCGTAACTGGATACGCATGGCTGATGCACAGTTACGCTACCACCTCCATATTCCGCAGCCGGAAAACCTTGACAACGAAGAGTGGGCGGCGCTGATGGCGGAACTGAAGCATATACGCAACAAAGAAGCAGGGCGGTAAATCAATCCCAAAAGGATTCAAACCAATCCTTAAGAAAGCCGTAAACTCCAAGAATAACGCATATAATAAAAAGTACGGGGCAGTCCATAATATTTAATGTTTTAATGTTACAATAATTTTTAACGACACAGCAAAAAAGCCGGACGGTAAATCAGTCAAACGGATTATAGTCAATGCTTTTAAGAAGTCCGTAAACTCCAAGAATAACGCATATAATAAAAAGTACGGGGCAGTCCATAATATTTAATGTTTTAATGTTACAGTAATTTTTAACGACACAAAGGTATGGAAAATAATTCTAATTTCAATATACAGTTTAACGTATTGGGCAGCGAAAATGTGTTCAATTTCGCTAAAACCGTCAATAACAGCTTCGCACAAATACAGGCTGTTGTCGGAGAAATTAATGTAACCTTAAAAAATCTGGGCGTCGGCTTCGCCGAAATCAACCAGTCCTTCAGCCAAATCAACAATTCCGTCAACAACGCCGGAGCAGCGGTTAACCAGTCCCTCTCGCAGGTCGATAATTCAATTAACAGCGTAAACGTTTCGGCGCAAAAAACGGTAAATATCCTGGAAAAAGTAAAGAAGGGATTCAATATGGTAGCATTCAATGCTATGATACAGGGCGCGAAAAATACCCTGTCAAGTCTGGGCAAATTGTCCGAAGCAGGCATGGAATTTGAATCAACCATGGCGAAACTTCAGGCTGTAACAGGAGTAACGGGCGACAAATTCAACGACATAGCAATGCGGGCGCGCGACCTCGCCAAAACCTTTGGCGGAGACGCTGCCGCTGCCGCACAGATGTTTACCGACGTACTCTCGCGCATCGGGCCGCAGATAGCCGATTCGCCCGAAGCCCTCAACGCCATGGGAACATCCATAATGACGCTAAGCAAAACCATGGGCAGAGACGTACAGGGAACCATGGACGCGCTCACTACGTCCATGCTGCAATACAATGTGTCGATAGACGACCCCATTAAGGCATCGGAAGCTATGAGGCTGCCTCCGGTGTCGGCAACGCAAAACAGACCGACAGAGCATTAATTGCCCTTATCAATCCCGCCAAGTCCGAAGCCCTCTACGACACCGCCGGCGCCGACCGCATGACCGCCACGCAGACTATCATCGCCCCGCCCGACTGGGCAGGCGACAGCGTCGCAGTCTATCTCGCCTTCATCTCCGAAGATAACAGAGAAGTTGCGAACAGTGTCCATTTAGGCTCCATTACCATCGCCTAAGCGAATTGATTTAAACAAAAAAAGTCGCCCGCAAGAGCGACTTTTTTTGTTTAAATGTCTATTGTATAATAATAACACGCCGTTATCACTCATAAATTATAGAGAACTCCTAAAAACTGCTTTTTCGGCGTTCGCCTTCAATTTTTAAATCCTCATTTACAATTAGTAAACTCCGGTTTAAAAATCTTGTCTGCCTTGAAAAATCGAGTTTTTAGGAGTTCCCTTTAACATGAACTATAATCAGGCGGAATCAGGAAAATCCTTTAATCCTTTAATCATGATTCGGATAATAAGAAGGAAGAAAATCGTCTTCAATCTTCTTCCTTCATTCTTTTAATTTCTAATTTCAATCTTCTTCCTTTATTCGTATAGCGGTCCTCGTGGGCGCGAACCGAAGAAGGCGAACCAGCAAATAACGCAGTACGATATGATAGGTATTATCATTCCCGGCGCTACGGCTTGAGCCCACGAAGCTTCGGCGATAAGACCGATGAGAGGAGTTAGAAGAGCGCCGCCAATCAGGCTCATCACAAGCATTGACGCTCCTAATTTCGCATGAGGTCCAAGTCCTTTGACGCCGGATGCAAAATTTGTAGGATACATAAGCGACATAAAGAATGTTGTAGCCATCATAGCGCCTATTCCAATCCAGTGAGTCAGACTGTGGATACCTGTCCACGACGCCCATTCGGAGCCTAATATCACCACTGCCGCCAAAGCGACGTTTATCAGCGCATAGATTCCCATCAGTCGGGTTGCCTGTATCCATTTCATCAGGAAAGTGGAGAAGAAGCGTCCAACCATAAAAATTATCATATTAATGACCAGCAGGAATCCGGCTTGTTTTTCCGTCATCGGGCTGTTTTCCTGCACGTATGTAATCAGGTAGCTCCATGTTCCGAGTTGAGCGCCCAGATAAAAAAACTGCGAAATGATTGCTCCGTACCAGTGAGGGTATTTCAATAATGTTTTGAAACTGCCTTTGTGTTTTTTTGCATCTGCCGACGTTTCGACTTTGGGAAACTTTGTTTTCCAGATCAGAACCGCAACTATCAGCACAATGACGCCTATGATGATATAGGTAGGCCAGACGCGGCTGTTTTCCATTTGCAGAAAATCGGTATAGGCGTTTCCGGTGGCGGTAATTTGCGCTTTCATTTCGGCAATTTCTTCGGGCGATGGTTCTTTGCCCGAAAAGATGAACAAGGTTCCGAGCGTCACGCCGGTAATTCCGCCTATGGGATTAAACGATTGCGCAAGGTTCAGGCGGCGTGCCGCGGTGGCGGAATCGCCGAGGCTTGTGATGAAGCTGTTGGCTCCGAGTTCGAGAAACGAAAGCCCGCTGCCGATAACAAATATCCCGCTAAGGAACACAAAGTAAATGCCGGAGGTGGCGGCGGGATAAAACAGGAAACATCCGACGGCAAACACCATCAGTCCTGTGAGAAGTCCCGATTTGTAGCCGAAGCGTTGCATGAACAGTCCGGCGGGTATGGCGAGGCAGAAATAGCCAAGTTTGATGGCGGTTTGAATAAGTCCGGCTTCGAACCGCGACAGTTCGAGCGATTTCTGGAACTGTTTTATCAAAACATCGTTCAAAACATTGGGCAATGCCCACATAAAGAATAGCAGGGTTACCAGCGCAAAGGTAAAGACGTAACCCGGTGTAATAAAATTAGGTTTATTTACGTTACTCATAATATCAGAGAGTTTTTAAATTAATAATTTAATTTGAATGAAGTTTACGAACGATATTCGTACATGCTTCGGTGTAGATGCCCACATCAACGGAATAGGACAGATACTGTATTCCGGCGCCGCGCCACAGCGCTGCCGACTCAAATGTGTCGCAGAACACTCCGGTGACTACTCCGGCTTGTTTTGCCTGTTCCGTAATGTTCGTGATGGCTTCGATTACGGCGGGATGCGACACCTGACCCGGAACGCCCAGCGATTGCGACAGGTCGTAGGGTCCGATAAAGAGAATATCCAGTCCTTTTACGGCTAAAATGCCGTCTAATTTATTCAACACCTGTTTGCCCTCTACCTGAAGGATTACAAGGGCTTCGTTGGCTGCCTCGAAGTATTCGTTTCTTGGAGTGGACGAATATTTGGCGGCTCTCACAAAACGGCATACGCCACGTTCGCCTTTCGGAAAATATTTGGCGGCTTTTATCACCTCTTTAGCTTCTTCAACGGACTGTATCTGGGGAACCTGTATTCCTCCGGCGCCCAAATCCAGCGCTTTGCTGATTGCCGTTTCGGACGAATCGTAGGTGCGTACAATGGGCAGGACGCCGGAAACCGCCGCTCCGCGAATCAAATTTTGCAGACCCGAAAATCCAACCGGACCGTGTTCCATGTCCAATATCACGAAATCGAATCCGGAATATCCGGCGCATTCCACAAACGATGCATCCGTCGTTTTCATAAAGGGACCGTAAACAGCTTCCCCTTTCTTCAATTTATCTTTAAATACTTTTAAATCTTTCATATTTATTCCTTTTTTATTTTAACAACAAATTAACCGACCGTTGACCTGCGTCAATCTTCGTTGATTTCCGTCGATTTTCCACCTTCAACCCACAGGTTTTCGGTCGGATTAATTCGTAATTTACTATTTTACCATTCGGCAACAACTCCGGAGGCGGTGCGCCAAACGGGATTTTTCCAGCTATGTCCTATTTTTGCCATTTCTCTGACCTTTTCTTCGTTCACTTCTATACCCAGACCGGGTCCGTTGAACACGTCGATGTAGCCGTCCTTAAAGTCGAATACTTGCGGATTATTGATATAATCGAGCAAATCTGCTCCCACATTGTAGTGTATTCCTGCGCTTGTTTCCTGAATCACGGCGTTCACCGAGTTGAAATCAAGCTGCAAGCAGGCGGCAAATGCTATGGGACCCAGCGGACAGTGCGGGGCAATCGAAATGTCGTAGGCTTCTGCCATTGTAGCGATTTTTTTACATTCGCTGATACCTCCTGCGTGGCTCAAATCCGGTTGGATAATGTC
>JAISRS010000374.1 GCA_031273485.1 Prevotellaceae bacterium | reverse complement strand
GTTGTAGCCGTGTAGCATTTGACGCGGTAAAGGTCTGGATAGAAAAATTCCCCTCCTACCCGCATATGCGGGTATTTGCCTGCCCGCCAAAAAAATACCCGCATATGCGGGTATTTTTTGGGAATGGAGAATGGAGAATGGAGAATGGAGAATGAGGTGTCTCCGCGCGTTCGCTTCGCTCGCTTGGTCGACATCTTCTCATCCCCGCAACGCGGGGGCTTCTATCTATATCTTTAATTCTTTTTTCAGCATTTCGTAGATTTCTTGCCAGGGCTTTTGATAAAGTTGGGTGGAAATATTGGCGAGTTGTGTGAAAACGGAAGATGCGTAGAACATTTCGGCGGCTTTCATTTCGTCTGTCTGAAAATCAAGCATAAGTTGCTCTACCAGCGGCTCGCCGATATCTTCCATTCTGTAAATATCCGTGTTTTCCACTTTCTTTTTCAACATACGCAATGATTTGAGCGTACAAAAACAAATTTGATGAGACGGTTCAAAATGAACGATTTGACTGAAAAAATTCTCTCTTGTTATTTTGCCTTCCAAAAATTTGTCGATACGCCGCTGTATTTTGTCGTCCGCCACCGGTCCTTCAATAATATCATAATCGTGTCGATTTTCGGTAAATGCCAAATTTCTGTTCAATATCACAAAATCGAACCATTCGTCGTTATACTCGCTAAAACGCAGCGTTGTTAAAGATTCTTCGGTAAACGCCCTTTCGTAAAAGGTAAATTCCGTAACAACGCCTTTCAGATCATATACTCCCCCGATAATTTCAGCCCATTCTTCTGCCTGTTTTCTGAATTTTGTTACATAAAAACCCTTGCCAAAGTCCTTGTTGGCTTTGCATTTGCTTAAATCAATAACATCAATTGCCGTATAGCTGCCATGATAAACCTGCATTATCGCTGTCCTCCGTTTTTATAACAAATTTGATATAAATAATCTACCGTATAAAACGGATTGTCGGTATGCAATGCCCGCCAGTGTTCATTCAGAAAATCCCAGCCGCCGTATTTTTGCAGGTAAAAAAAGGCGTCCTGCACGTTCATCTTGTACGCATCGGCAAATTTCGGTATGATGTACGTGATGAAACTTATCTTGTCGCTGGTCTGCTTATCCAAAGTCGCTGTATCCATAATCTTTTGCTTATGGATGTTCTTTGTGGTACTTGTCGGCTTGGTCGATGATTTCGTCAAGATTCATACCGGCAAACAGATTGTCTTTCCGCCATTCTGTATAATCGAAAGGTTCCCTTAAAAGCAATGCTACAAAACGTTCGGCATCCAATATTCCCAATTCGTCGTTGAGACATCTTATACCCCTGTCCAATAATGCTGCGCTGTTTGTCATAATTCAATGCTGTTGATAAATTCTACCGGATTGCAAATGACAATGCGTTTGTCCCGGTATTTCAACAAACGCTTGTCCGCAGTTATAAAGTAGTCGCAGTTTCCGGCTATTGCGCAAGCCACGTGAGCGGCGTCGGCTTCCTTAACGCCTGTTGCCATAATCTCTTTTGCAACAGCCCTTATATCTTCCGACATTTCGACAAAAAACGAACTTGATTTTTCCCACTGTGCAATGGCGTTCCTTTTCCCGCTGAAAATGTTGCGGCTGTTTTCAAACTTCAGGATAAAGGACCATACGAGTTCAATCCTGTTTTCAGTAACTAACCCCTGAATGTGGAGTTTTGCCAGCGTTTCCAGGTAAATGCCTAATTGTGTCTGGTTGTCGTACGGACGATTAAAAACAACAGTTATCAAGATATATGCGATACTTCATTATCTTCTGAATTATGGCGATAAAGATACGATATTTCTTCCAGCCATCCAAATTCAGCTCTATAATCGCGTGTAAACCAATATGTCAAAGAACTTTTTAGTTGAGGGTGAAAAATAACTCTCACGCGCATATGAGCGATCTTTGCACGATGAAATACGAAGAATGGCAAAAAAGAAAAGAACGCTTTGTCGTGATAACCGGCTACGCTATAGAGCGGTTTAATACGCTGCTTCCTTATTTTAAGGAAGCGCATATGAATATTTATCCGAATGAACTGTGAAAATTTAAACTTTGCGAACTCTGCGGTTACAAAAAAAATGATTTGACCGCAGAGAAGACGCAGAGTACGCAAAGAAAAACGCACATTTTCTTTAGAACATAAAACAATATCATTGGTTTTCTATCCTGAATAGTTTGTCGTCTTGTGACAGTTTAACTACAAAATATTCTTCTTTATTTAATTCAGCAGGAAGTTTGTCTTTTAATATGGATGCAACAAACTGAATGTTATTTTTATTAACGGCTTCTGCTATTTTTATCAACTGATTATCATGAACCAGTTCTTTTTTATCATTAAGAAGAAAATGAAGACACGATATTTTTTCTTCATCAGCAAACAAGATATACGCTATATCGAAGCAGGATATTTCTCCCTGTTTTTTACCGGAACTGTGATTTACATTAATGGAACTAAATTTATAAATTTTTTGCCCTTGACGATTGGTTATAATATTATAAGTTATTACATATTGTTCTCCATATAATTTATTCGAGATTTCCCCAAAAAACCGATTGAATTTTTTAAGTTGATTCCTTACAATCGATTCAAAGTCCGGGGAAAATAACTGCTCGTCGATTCCTTTCAGCTCCGTATTTAATTTATTGATATTTGATTCTACTTCAGATAACTGATAGATAATATTTTCATATTCTCCTTTTTTCTTGAATAAATCATTTAATTCCCGTATAATACTATCCAATTCTTCAAAGGTATCGGATTGTGTTATTTTTTCAGATAGAATCTGTTCTTGGGAAAGAAGAGACTCAAGCTCTTTGTTTTTTTCTTGAATTTTATTTTCTATGAGAGGTAAGTCTTGAGTTATAAACTTAATTTTTTGAAGTAACATTTGATTATGATACGCTACAAGGTCTTCAAATTTCTTTTGCAAGTTCGGAATTAATGAGTTCGCTTGTTGGTATATAGAGTTCAATGCTTGTATATCTATATCTGATCTTCTGGATTCAAAATCTTGTTTTGCATCTAAAATGATATTTTTACGTAGATTCAATGAGGCTATTTTCGAGCTTGCCGAATTGACGGAATACTTGACTTCGTTTAATGAATTTATATCCGATTCAAAATTCTCATTGATATTTAACTCGGATTTCTTTTTATTCAGAACTTCTATCTGACTGCTGATCCAATCCAAAAGGACTTCATATTCATTGCGGGATTGATTCTTCTCGAGCCGTTTTTTATATGTATTCTCCGTCTTTATTTTTTCTAAAATCCGTTGCTTGTCATCACCTGATTTAAAATCACAACCAAACAAATGCAAATATAGCGCTTCATACTCGGCGTCTGTTGTATAAGAATCAAGGGTCTTTAAAGTATTGGAAATTCTCAAATCGTTATAACGGACATTATGAGAAATAACTTGCCTGAATGTTGGTTTATTCTTTTGAATATCCGGCAACAACAATTCCGACAATCTATCCTCAAAGTCTTCTTTGGCAATAAACTCCCCGTTTATCTCCCGGATAATTTCTTTTCTTGGTTTTGATAAAAAATTTCTTTTTATAACAACATCTTCACTATCTCCTTCGGCTTCGGCTCCCAAAGTGAGAGTTATGATAATTTTGTTTTTTATCAAGAAGTCTTTAACAAGCGAATATTCTGTTTTTTTGTTTTCCGGATCAAGATAAATGTCTTTGGCGTCTCCGCCCAAACAAAAGTCGATTAAACGAAGAACCGTCGTTTTGCCGACATTATTTCCCGTTATTTGCTCTTCACTTTCATCAACAATAAGATTTATCCCTTTACGAAAAGAAATTTCTCTAATGACCTTGGTCGGGGTTGATATGATCAAAGACCTCAAGAACATACGCAAACTTCTCCTTTCCTGTTTATTATGGCTGCATTTAGCAAGTAAAGCCAATCCAAACATAAAACCAGGATTGGGTAACTCATATTCTTTTTCTCCTTGACAAGAATATATAATTCTGCAAGCTCAATGCATTTATATTGCTGTATCAATTCCAATACAATTGCACCATTATAATAGATGCTGTTTTCAGGATGGATGTTATCAGGGAGCAGCATAATTGTAATCATTAGGATTTTTGAAAATCTTACACCTTATAAAAGCATCTACAACAAGTATACCGACACACATTTCCAGTTCTTCTTGAGGTATCTTTTCAAAATTGGAACTTTGAAGTATTCTATCCGAAATATTTGAGATAACGAGATTAAACAATTCATCACCCGATAATTCCAATGACTGTTTGACATACCCGCTCTTTATTGTATCAAGAACTGAAATACTCTTGTTGCATCCAAACCTGTCAAACTCCGAATATATTTTATCAACTATATGATGATACAATTTATAATCATCTATTATTTCCTTTGAAGTGTTCAGGTTATTGTAATCTATTTTTCGCTCGATTTCAAAACTATTTACATTAGCAATTGAATCAATTGATGCTAAATTTTCTTTTGATAATATATTAATTACCGATGATAGATTTGATTCCAGTCTTAAAACATCAGTCTCTTTTCCAAGTTCGCTCTTTATCAGCTTATATATGGTTTCAAATGTATTTATATCAAGATTATATATATCTTGTAATATGGATTTTGCATCATATATATCTGTGGCCGGAACGAAGTTAATACCTGCAGGTGAATTATATGATTGACTTCTTAAATTGTTAGCGTCTCTTGCAATAGAAATAAACTTAAAACCATTATATTCTGTTGAGGACAAAGATGGTTTGTTTAAAGCATTATCAATCTTCAATTTTGTATTAGTCGCAGATATTTGAATGATGATATTATTGATTTTATCAACAAGGTCAATAGCTTCTACATTATGTATCCGGGAATTCAGATTCTCAAGATTCCATGCGTATAGTTTATTAAATAAATCCCTGTAAAAATTTTCCGAATGCAAATGATAGTCAAGGATATTTATCTTCCCCCTTAACTCAACTCGTGTGCAAAGGGTTATGAGCCGTTCCTCAATATAATCATAGTATGTTGCTCTATTCATGAAATCACATTTCTATTCCGGTTTACAAACTTAGATAAAAATACTTGATTTATAAGCGTGCGAAATAAAAAAACGGTTTTATCGAAACTTTGCATATCTTGTTAGAATACAGAATGCCGGACGCTACCAGCGTAAAATGAGCTGAAGTAACAATTTTGCCCTGTTGATTTGCCATAAATATGTGATTCTGTGAATTTATTTCCTTATTTTTGTAGAGAGTATAACAATGGTATGGCAACAATCAAAGCGGGTTGTAAACGGACTGTGAAAATTTAAACTTTGCGAACTTTGCGGTTACAAAAAAACGATTGAAACGCAAAGAAAGCGCAGAGTACGCAAAGAAAAGTATGCACGCGCATTAAGCAATGTTCATTTTAGTGACAAGTATTCTTATCAAAAATCCGAACCAAAAAATCTTAATGAAGAAATACAACGATATGAAGCTATAAGAAAAAATAAGAGATCCAAAAAATAGAAAGTAATAAATTATGCCGACATTAAATTTCAAAGGAAAAACATTCGTGCAAAACCACCATTTGGCGGTAAAGTATCATCAATTGATACCGAAAAGCGAATTAAGCCTGACCGATAAAGTCTCGTTACATGACAATCTGATCATTCATGGCGACAATCTGAAAGCGTTGAAATCCTTGTTGCCCAATTATGCAGGCAAAGTGAAGTGCATTTACATTGATCCGCCTTACAATACGGGAAATGAAAATTGGGTTTACAATGATAACGTGAACAGCCCAATGTTCAAAGAGTGGCTGGGGCAAGTGGTGGACAAGGAAGACATGACCCGCCACGAAAAATGGCTTTGTATGATGATGCCGCGATTGAAATTGCTTCGGGAACTGTTGAGCGAAGACGGCGCAATTTTTATTTCTTGTGATGATAATGAGCAACATAATTTACGGTGTTTATTGGACGAATTATTTGGAGAGGATAATTTTGTGGCAAATATTATCGTTAGAGCAAATCCGAGAGGAAGACAATCAGACAATGACGTCGCTACTCTTCACGATACACTTTTATGCTATGCAAAGAACTATCCTTTTCTGGAACTGAACGGATTGCCTCTTTGTCAAGAAGACACGGATGAATTTGACCTACAGGATGATAATGGACAATATTGGCGAGAATTAGGTTTAAGGCAAAGAGGTTCAGCATCTTTAAGAGAAGATAGACAAGATATGTATTATCCTTTATATGTCAATCCAGTTGACTGCTCGGTTGATATAATCAAAACAGAAAAACATACGGAAGAGGTATTTCCAAAAAAATCAGACGGGAAAGATGGTCGTTGGATGTGGGGAAAGGGGAAAACAGAAAACGAGATAGGCAGAGTGTATGCAAAACTCATAAAAAGGCGCAATGAATATGATATATTTATCAAAGACTATTTAGAACGTAATGGCATACAAAGAACTAAAAAACCTCGCTCTATTTGGCAAGAAAAAGATGTGAATACAGAAATTGGAGGAAAACTCCTTAAGCAAATTATTCCAAATGTTGATTTTCCTTATCCAAAACCAATTGGTCTTATAAATAGAATTTTGCGAATTTCTACAGATAGTAATTCTATTATTCTCGACTCCTTCGCCGGTTCCGGCACCACCGCCCATGCCGTTCTGGAACTCAACAAAGAAGACGGCGGCAACCGTAAATTTATTCTTATAGAGCAGGAAGATTATGCCGATACCATTACCGCCGAAAGAGTACGTAGAGTTATCAAAGGCATTCCGACAGCCAAAAGCGAAAATCTGAAAAACGGATTGGGCGGAACGTTCAGCTATTTCGATTTGGGGCCTGCCATTGAATTGGAAAGCATCATGGAAGCTAACCAATTACCGTCTTACACGGAATTTGCACGATATTTGTTTTATACCGCTACCGGCGAAGAGTTTGACGAAAAAGCCATAAACGAGAAAACCGGTTTTATCGGCGAAAGTAAAAGTTATGAGGTTTATCTGATATACAAACCCGATGTGGAATGGTTGAAACAGAATGCGCTTACTCTTGACGGATGTCGCGCAATGCCGCCTTTTAGGGGGAAGCAACGATTAGTATTTGCCCCGTGTAAGTATGTAGATGATGAAACCTGTAAATGGGCGCGGATAGATTTTTGCCAGTTGCCTTATGAAATATACCGTCTAAACCGTTGATTATATGGTACAAAAATAAAATCAAGTAACAGTGAAAGAAATTGTATAGGAATCAATTAAATCAGAAATAATCAAAGGTTAAGACAATGGGGATGATGCTAAAACAATATCAGGAAAAAGTTTTAAAGGAACTCAAAGAATATTTGGCTGCTTTGTCGGATGCCCGGAAAGAATTTGAAGAAATAGCCGAATTCAAACCACATTTGGCAAAACATTTCGACTTTCCAAAAGAAGCATGGCAAAAATCAACAGGGAAAATTACATTTCACGGGAAAATCAACGGACTAAACGAACCCTTGCCCGATATTTACCTGAAAGTACCCACCGGTGGAGGTAAAACGCTTTTGGCTTGCCATGCTATTGACAACATTCAACAGACTTATCTCAAGAAACAAACCGGATTGGTTTTGTGGATTGTTCCTTCCACGCAAATTTATCGTCAAACGATTTTGGCGCTAAAAGACAGAACGCATCCTTATCGACAAACATTGGACAAGTCGAGCGGAGGCAGAACGCTCATCAAAGAAAAAACAGAGATGTTTAACCGTTTGGATGTGGCGGAAAATTTGGTGGTTTTGATGTTGATGCTTCCTTCTGCCAATCGCCAGAATAAAGAAACGCTGAAAGTATTTCGCGACCAGGGCGGATTTACCGGTTTTTTTCCGCGTGAGGATAATTATGCGGGGCATAAAAAACTGAAAGAACTCATTCCGAATTTAGATTGCTTCTTTTCCGAAAACGAAATATTCAACACACTGATAAAAACTTCGTTGGGTAACACGCTTAAACTGTTACGCCCGCTTGTAATCATTGACGAAGGGCATAAGGCTTACGGAGAATTGGCCAGAAAAACAATATGCGATTTCAATCCTTCATTTATTCTTGAACTTTCGGCAACTCCGCCGCCAAACAGCAATGAGTTGGTGAAAATTACCGGTCGGGAATTGCACGAGGAAGAAATGATAAAATTGGACATTCACCTGACCAACAAAACGAGTTTGGATTGGCAAAACACTTTATTGGCGAGTTACGAAAAACGCAATGACTTGGAACAAAAAGCCAAAGAATACGAGCAAAATACGAGTGTGTATATTCGTCCGATATGCCTCATACAAGTGGAACGTACAGGAAAAAACCAGCGAGAAAAAGATTATATCCATGCCGAAGTCGCCAAAGAATACCTGATAAAAAAATGCAATGTTCCTGCAAGTCATATAGCAATTAAATCGAGTGAAAAAGATGATATTGAAGGGATTGATTTGTTTTCAAATACCTGCGAAATACGTTACATTATTACTAAGCAAGCCTTACAGGAAGGCTGGGACTGCTCGTTTGCCTATATTCTCACCATTCTTACAAATCCCCAATCGGCAACGGGGATTACACAGTTGGTCGGTCGAATTTTACGTCAACCTTTCGCCGTGAAAACTCAAATAAACGATTTGGACGAGTGTTATGTTTATACTTTTCGCCAAAATGCCGCCGCTTTGGTGCGGGAAATAAAATCGGGATTGGAAAACGAAGGATTGGGCGATATTGCCGGACATATTGTGAGCGATGAACACGGACAGGAAACAGGCGCTTTGAAAGAACGCATCACTCAATATCGTCCCGGATTTAAACGGTTTGAAGGAAAAATTTATCTGCCTAAATTTGTTATTCAGGAAACAAACAGTTGGCGGGATGTTATTTTTGAAGCGGATATTTTAAGCAAAATTGATTGGAACAGTATTGACATAAAAGAAATTGAAAATCTTTCGTTGCAAACTAAGCGTGGTAAAGAGCAGGAGATTGTTTTGGGATTGAGTGAAGCCGAGCAGGAACTCTTGAAAGAAACAGGCAGAGCAGAAAAAACAGGAACGTTAGAAATTGACAAAGCATTTTTAGCAAGACAAATCGGCGATATAATTCCCAATCCGTGGCATGCCTATCAAACAGGGTCTGAGGCTTTGGAATTATTATTCAAAAAATACAACCCTGAAACTGTTGCTGTAAACTTTGTGTTCGTTATTGAAGAACTGAAAAAGATTTTGGAAAAAGAACGAAACCGTTTATCGGAGCATATTTTCAGGCAAATGATCATTAATAAGCAACTTTGCTTTTTCCTTATTACGGATAAGGGCGGCTTTACTTTACCTTCGCGGATAAAAGTAAAAAGCGCCAAGCAATTGGTACGTAATGACAACACTCCGATTCAACGGTCATTATTCGATTATGTTCCGGAAGAAAACATAAATGACCTTGAAAAGTCAGTTGCTATTTATCTTGACGAGCAGGAGAAACTCCTGTGGTGGTATCGCAATATGAGTCGGCTGGATT
>JAISRS010000331.1 GCA_031273485.1 Prevotellaceae bacterium | reverse complement strand
TACGCTTCCCGGATTAACAATCGTATTGCCTACCAAATTAGTCCACCCGGCGCTTCCGTTAAGCGTCAATGAGGGGTAAAATGCGGCACGTGTTTCGTTGGTTGCGTAATAAGCCTGTTCCAGCGAAAGTTCGGCGCTTTTCACGTCCGGGCGATTACCCAGCGTTTGCAGTGGAATCCCGACAGTCAGATGTTCCGGCAGTTGCTGCCCGTCCAGTTTTCCACGTTCTATTGTGTGAGGCGCTTCACCGAGAATGACCGAAAGGCTGTTTTCCAGCCCGTAAATACGGTATTTGAGGTCGTGCAGGGAGGCTTCTATCGAATAATAGTTTGCCTCCGACTGACTGACTGCCGCCTCATTAGCCATGCCCGCTTTTTTCAGTTCCCGCATGGTTTCCATACTGTTTTTCCAGTTGCGGGCTGTCTGTTCCGTCACTTCCAGCTGACCGTCGAGTAACAGCAGGGAATAATATATATTCGCAATGGCGGCAATCATGCCTGTCCGCACAGCCTGCCGGTACTCCTTTGTCTGTTCCAGCGCGGCGGCAGCCCTTTTCCGGGAGTTGTGCAGGCGACCGAAAACATCAATTTCCCACGAGGCGGCGACGGGCAAAGAATAGCTGCGGTTTGCCTTTCCCCCGTCAAAACTGCCTGTAACGCCCTGCAGCGGAATGTTTGCCGAAGGCAAAAAAGCCAGTTTAGCCATGCGCAGCACGGCTTCCGACTGCTCTACCCGCAGGTGAGCCGTTTTCATGTCCGTATTGTTTTGCAAGCCTTTTTCAATCAGTTTTTGCAAATACGGGTCTGTAAAAAATACTTCCCATCCGGTATTGCCCGAATTTACACTGCCGGTTGAATCTGCATCCCTGTAAAGATTGCCTGCCGGTAAACCGGGATGTGAAAATGGCTTGTGGATACTGCAACCGCTCAGCAACGTAATGCAAACGGTCAATACAATGATATACTGTTTCATTTTTGTTTTATTTTTTATTTCTTTCCGCTCTGAATTTTTCAATTTCAATCTTTTCGCTTTCAATCAGTTCTTCGCTGACTTCGCTTCTAATCCTTACCGGGTTGAATTTTTCCTGCATGCGTTCAAAAATGACGAACAAGACTGGAACAACAAACAGCAGGGCAATCGTACCGACGAGCATCCCGCCGACAGCTCCGGCGCCGAGCGAACTGTTGCCATTCGCGCCTGCTCCGGTTGCAAACATCATCGGCAACATGCCGAAGATGATGCACAGGGCGGTCATCAGAATCGGGCGCAACCGGACTTTGGCTGCTGCAATAGCCGATTGGGAGAGCGACATTCCCCTGCGGCGGCAAACGACAGCATATTCCGTAATCAGGATAGCCGTTTTTGCCAGCAAACCGATAAGCATGATCAATCCCGTCTGCAGATAAATATTATTCTCAATCCCCATCATTCCGGCAAACAGGAAGCTGCCAAGCAGACCGAAAGGGACGGTGAGGAGAATGGCTGCCGGTATCAGGAAACTTTCGTACAGACCGCTCAAAATGAGGTAAACCAAAAGGATGCAGATGGCAAAAATAATGAGCGTATAGTTGGAACTTTTGCTTTCTTCGCGGGTAATTCCGCCAAAATCGTAACCGTAACCTTTGGGGAGGAACTCCCGCGCCGTTTCGCGAATCGCGTCAATGGCGTCGCCGGAGCTGTATCCGTCGGCTGCCATACCGTTCACGGCAATACTGGTGAAAAGGTTGAAGCGATTCATCGTTTCCGAGCCGTAAACCTTCTCCAGGGTGATAAATTGTGAAATCGGAGCCATTTCATTCCCGATACGGACAAATATCGAATTTAACGATTCCGTGTCCAGACGGTATTCGGGCAAAGCCTGTATCATCACACGATATACTTTGGTGAAGCGGTTAAAATTCGACGCATAAATCCCGCCGCAGTATCCGGCAAGCGTTTGCAGCACGTCACCGGGAGAGATACCGGCGCGTTTGCACTTTGCCGCATCCACATCCACTTCGTACTGCGGATAATTGACGCTGTAGGATGAAAATGCGGTTGCAATCTCCGGGCGTTCGCGCAATTTTGCCATATAATCCTGCGCCACATTGAAAAAGGCAGTCAAATCTCCGCCGGAGCGGTCTTGCAGATAGAGTTCAAAACCGTTGCCTGTTCCATAACCGGGAATCATTGGCGGAGCAAACACGAATACGCCGGCATCCCTGATATCGGCTGTACTTCCATATATAATGCCCTGTACGGCGGAAACGCTGTTTTCGTATCCTTTTCGTTCGTCCCAGTCTTTCAGTTTAACAATAAACATGCCGAAAGAAGCGCCTTCGCCCGAAACCATGCTGTAACCGCTCACTTTGGAATAATGTTCGATTTGCGGGATTTGTTTCAGGCGTGTTTCAAGCGCTGTCATCACCTCGTCCGTCCGGCTGAGCGAAGTGCCCGGCGCAGTGGCGACATTCACAAATACTGTCCCCAGATCTTCTTCGGGAACCAGTCCCGTCGGCGTTGTTGACATCAGATAATACAGCCCTGCCACGCTTCCGGCAATAAGCGTCCACGTCAGCCATTTCCGTTTCAGGGAAAATTCAACGATGCTTTTATAGCGATTTACCGTTTTACCGAAAACAGTATTGAAAACCCTTTGAAACCGCTGTTCAAAGTTCCCTGTTCCACCCGTTTCAGTGTTGTGCGGTTTCAGGAAAATGGCACAGAGGGCAGGACACAGGGTAAGGGCGTTGACGGCGGAAATTCCTACTGCCACCGCCATGGTAATACCAAACTGGGTATAAAAAGTTCCCGATGTTCCACCCATGAACGACACGGGAATAAACACCGCCATAAAGACCAGTGTGGAAGCAACGATAGGCGAAGTAACGCCTTTCATTGCCTCAAGGCTGGCAAGATAGGACGTTTTTAATCCCGCATCAAAACGGGTTTGCACCGCCTCCACTACCACGATGGCATTATCGACCACAATGCCTATGGAAAGCACCAGGGCAAAGAGCGTCAGCAAATTGATACTGAAATCGGCTGCCGCCATAAATGCAAAAGTACCGATTACCGACACAACCAGAGAAACGGCGGGTATCAGGGTGGCGCGAAGATTTTGAAGAAATACATACACTACAAGAACAACCAGAAAGATGGCGATAAGCAGGGTTTTGACCACCTCTGTCAGTGAGGCAAACAAAAAATCGTTGGAACTCATCAGTTTGACAATTTCTACGCCCGGAGGCAAATCTTTCCTCATTTCATCAAGCAAATCATCAATATTATTGATGACTTCGGTAGCGTTCGAGCCTGCCGTTTGAAAGATTAGAGCGGTTATACCCGGTACTCCGTCGGTTTCGCCGACAGTGGCGTAATTTTCCTTAGCCAGCTCAATATCGGCAACATCTTTCAGTTTCAGGACTTCGCCGTAAGGCTCGGAACGGATAACTATTTCGCCGAAGGTTTCCGGCTGTTCCAAACGACCTTTATATTTCATGGTATATTGATGGGTACGGTTGGCGTTTTCGCCGAGTGAACCGGTTGCCGATTCTGTGTTCTGTTCGCCCAGCACGCGGATAATGTCGCCCGGAACCAGATGATACTGAGCCATAATATCGGGTTTCAGCCAGATACGCATACTGTAGGATGCCCCAAAAACAACCACCTCGCCAACGCCGCCGATACGCAATATTTCGGGTTGAACGTTAATACGCAGGTAATTGGAGAGGAAACTGTCGTCGTAGCTGCCGTCTGGACTGTAAATCGAAATAACCTCAAGAATACTGTTCTGCCGTTTGATAGTGGAAACGCCGATTTGGTTTACCTCGGCAGGAAGCAGTCCCGTCGCTTTCGACACTCTGTTTTGCACGTTTACCGCTGCCATATCGGGGTCGGTGCCCTGCTTAAAATAGATGTACAGGGTTGCTGTGCCGGTGTTGGTGGCTTCCGAAGTAATGTACGTCATGTTTTCCACACCGTTAATTGCCTCTTCCAAAGGAGCGACAACCGTTTTTTGTATGGTTTGGGCATTTGCGCCGGGATAGGCGGTAACCACCATCACCGTTGGCGGGGCAATGTCGGGATATTGTTCCACAGGCAGGGTAAACCCTCCGATAATACCCAGTAACACAATGACCAGCGAAAGTACTGTGGAAAGTACCGGTCTGTCTATAAATATCTTTAAAAATCTCATATTCTATTCCTCTGTTTTCGTTGTTAACGGGGTGTTTTCGCGAATAAATCCGACGCCTTCGGATACAATAACATCTCCCGCCCGGAGACCCGACTCAACAATATATTCGGTGTCTTCACTTAATGGAGAAACTGTTATCGGCGCCGATTTTGCAGCGCCATTTACATTTTTATAGACATATATTTTGTCCTGTATTTCAAAAGTGGCGCTTTTGGGAATCACGATGCAATCGGCATAGCGGGTCGGAATAAGCACGTTACCCGACCCGCCGCTGTGCAGAAGTCCCTGCGGATTGGAGAAAACGGCGCGAAGGGAAACCGCGCCCGTGCCTGCTTCTATCACCCCGCTGATGGTTTCGACATGTCCTTTTTCAGCATAAAGCGTTTTATCGCTTAGCTCCAACTGTACGGCAGGCATAGCCTTAATCGCCTTTTCCACCGATTCATACTGACGGAGCAATGACAGCAACCGGTTTTCCGTCATGGAAAAGTAAACGTACATTTCCGAATTGTCGGAAATCCGTGTCAACGGTCTGGGTTGGGCAGGGCTAACCAATGCGCCGACTTTGAAAGGCAATACGCCAACCACACCGTTCGACGGACTTTTGACTACCGTGTAAGAAAGGTTGTTATGCGCAATCACCTCCAGTGCTTGTGCCTGTTCGAGTTGCGCTTTCGCTATTTCGAGTGCGTTAGCAGCAGTTTGCAGTTCAAAAGAAGAGACGACCTCCTTGTTAAACAACTCTTGCTTACTGCTGTACATCAGTTGAGCGGTATTGACGCTTGCCTTCGCCAGATTGACATTGGCGGTTGCCGTTTGCAGAGCAGCCTGAAAAGGAACCTGGTCAATAACGAACAGTATTTGTCCGATTTTGAGTTTTTCACCTTCTTTTACACATACTTTCGTAATATAACCGGCGACTTGCGGAAAAATGTCTATATCCGATTTCCCTCGAATACTTGCCGTATAACTGCTTGTGAGCGACTTTTCTGCTGTCGCTATTGTCACCGTTTTGTAACTCTGCGTTTCCTGTTTTTCCTGCTTTTGCTGACAGGAAAAAACCATTACCGGAATGATGAGTAATCCGGCGAACTGATTTTTTTTTCTTAACATCTTTTTACATTTTTTTCTTAACATCTTTTTACCTTTTTAATTAACATCTTTTTACCTTTTAATTTGAGGGCGCAAAGGTAGGGCTTTTTGTGGCGTTGAAATTGTTGATAAGTGACACAAAACTGGTCGTTTTCGGAACAGCGCGCTCTATCCGCCTGTATATCAACATTTTCAAATTGTTAAAATTCTTCAATAACAGAAAAGTGATAATTATTTACTACTTTTGTCGCAAAATTAAGATGTAATGAAAATTTTGGAAAAAGACCCTGTTGATGAAAAATTTGGCGTGAAAGAATCTTCGTTGGACTACCTTTCCAATTCTCCCACCCGCTTATCAAATGGATTTATCCTGTTATGCATACAGGGAGAGGCGCATATCACGGTAAACTTTGAAAATTGTTTTCTGAAAGAACGCATGCAGGCATTCATATTGCCCCAAAGCATAGTTACTGTAATCGACAGAAGCAACGATTTCAGGATAATGAGCCTCTCATTTTCCAATTCGATGATAGATAAGGCGTGCTTCAAGGTCGATTCCGAGATATTTTCCTTTATGGTTGACAACTTCCTGCACAGGTTTCCTCCGGACATATTTCAGCAGAAGATGGATTTGCTGAATGTGATGCGCATGGCTTACGAAGACAAAACCAATCGTTTCAGAAAAAAAATATTTGCCAATTATTTACAGAACTACTTTCTCGACTCTTTTGACAAGATATACCATGACATTGGCAAACAGAAAAGTAAGAAAATATCTCGCAGGGAGGATTTGTTCCGCAAATTTATATCCTTTGCGCATCAGAACTACACCCGTACCCGAAAAGTCGAATTTTATGCCGGCAATTTGAATATTTCTCCCCGCTATCTATCGGCAATCACCCAGTCTGTTTGCCGGATTTCGGCAAAACATTTTATCGACAACCTGATTTTACAGGAAATCAAACTATTGTTGCAGGATTCGGAGTTGTCGATTCAGGAGATTGCCGACAAACTTAACTTCCCCGACCAATCGCATCTGGGACGGTTTTTCAAAAATAAATCCGGCATTTCTCCTTCGGAATACCGCAGAAGTTTCCACCGTTAAAAAAGAGAAAATCTCACTGATGGCTAAACGTTAAACCGCCCCCCCTCATTTTCTGCGCCTGCACGCGGAACTGGAAGCGAAAAAGTAACGGCAGAGGCAGCCTACCGCACGGGAAACGGTCAAACGGGTACGGGTTTAATAACCTGTACCCGTTTCATTTTATAGGAATTTCACACGTATTATCCACAAGAACCGTTGTGAACAAACATGCTAAACCCAAATTCAGCATTAGAGAAAAAATCAGTACAAATAAAGAGAATGTCAAATACTTTCTATATTTTACATATCGCCTTTTTTTAATTTATAATTCTGGGATGGATGAAATTCCCCGCAGGGCAAACGCATCTTGTTTTAACATATTAAAACACTAAATACTAAAGCATAGAGTATATCGTTTATATCAATAAAAGAGCGATGCAAACCCCGATTAGTTATTTTACGAATTTGACAAATCCGCGCGTGGATAGAAGTAAGGAGCATTTGATGGAAGACATCATCTTTATTACTATTGCCGCGGTTATTTGTGGCGCAGAAACATGGAATGATATTGAAAACTATGGCAAGTCGAAAGAGTCGTGGTTAAAGCAATATCTGCAATTACCCCATGGCATTCCCTCTCACGACACCTTCAACCGATTTTTCAGCGCGTTAGACCCGGATGAATTTGAGCAAGCTTTCCTGTCCCGGATAAAAGACATATCCAAACTCACGGATGGCGATGTGGTCAGCATTGATGGCAAGACTGTTTGCGGTTCACGCGAGGGCAATTCCAAACGGGCGGTTCATATTGTCAGTGCGTGGTCAAAAGCCAACCAATTGAGTTTAGGTCAAGTCAAGGTTGATGAAAAGTCGAATGAAATCACGGCTATCCCCAGGTTGTTGGAAGTTTTAGCGCTCAAAGGCTGCCTGGTTACCATAGATGCTATGGGCTGTCAGCGAAATATTGCCGCCAAAATAATCGAAAAGGGAGCCGATTACCTTTTAGCCGTCAAAGGCAATCAGGGCTGTCTGGAAGAAGATGCCGAACGAACTGTCCGCTTTGCCAAGCCGACATCGGAATGGGTGGAAGAAGATTTTGGTCATGGCCGTATTGAAGAGCGGAAATGTACGCTCTATAATGATCTTTCGTTTATCGACAATGCTTCGGCATGGAAAAATCTAACCGCAATAGTAAAGATAGAAGCTACACGCTACACCAAATCAAGTGGCAAAGAAGAAAAAGAAATGCGGCTTTATATTACCTCCTCCAAAGGGAATGCCGAGACGATTGGCAAAGGTGTCCGTTCACACTGGGGTATTGAGAATAATCTGCATTGGCAATTGGATGTCTCATTCAATGAGGATGAGAGTCGAAAAAGAGAGGGATACGCAGCGCAAAATTTTTCCATGCTGAATCGGATTGCTCTTAATCTCGTCAAACACGAACAGTCAAAAAAGAGAAGTGTGAAAGGAAAAAGACTGGATGCAGGCTGGAATAATAATTATTTACTGAAAATCCTAATAAATTAAGATGCGTTTGCCCTGAAATCCCCCGCCTTTAGGCGGAGAAAAATTATTACCTTTGTAAAAAAAGCGATGCAAGTTTATAAGAGTGGTTCCCATACCCGTTATGATATAAAGTATCATCTGGTTTGGATAACTAAATAGGGTCTGCTGAGAAAGTTCCAAGTATTTGTAGCTAAAAGAAATATGGGTATATATTCTGTACCCCTTTCTTTGGACAGAAAGCTGGACTTTGTTAAACAATAAATATATCATTTTCTTTTTGAGAAGAAGCAGGGAACCCCAACTTCCCCTCGCAAAGATTTTTTATTTTTCCGGTTGCAAAGTTACAACATTTTTTTCAAT
>JAISRS010000371.1 GCA_031273485.1 Prevotellaceae bacterium | reverse complement strand
TCTTTGGTGCGACCATCATTGAAGATTGGTATATCATCGGAATAATTCGGATATAAAGAAGCCGACAGCAACAAATATGAGGCAGTATTTTGAAACAGGAATTTCTTATATTTTAATTGAGCGGAAGTAGAAAGACCTGCGGCTAAATCAAGTCTTAAAAAAGCGCTCCCATCAATTGTTGAATTTGGTAATATCGCGCTATTTGTTACCTGATAATTAAATTGAAGCGAAGAAATAATACCTGCATGAAAAGAAAAATTCCTTATCTCGACGAGTTTTTTTAAATAGAGTTTATTGACACTTATATCAAGGCTTAACACAGGCGAATTAAACCTCGTATTATTGGAAAATTTTTGTGTCAGACCCAAAGAGGGAGAGGCAGCTACATTTATATCAAAAAAAGTTTTCCAGTTTCTTTTCATATAATTTTCATAATTATAATCAATACTAAGATTAACGCCGCTGAAATTATATGGTATTATCATTTCATTAAAAACCTTTTCGTTACCAAGTCCCAGAGATAAGCTGTGTTTACCCTGCGAAAAAGCGCTACCCATCATAAATAAATTAAGCATTGCGAACACTATTGTTTTTATCATATCGTTATTGAGATAATTGATTTAATAATTGAAATGCAAATTCCATTTGACAGTGTATTCCTGTTTCCTGATATTCGTCGTATTGCTGTTCTCCGAATACTATCAGATAATCAGGTTCGACGCCTGGTTCCAATGATTTAAAATTGACATCAAAATGTGGATTTTCAGATATGGAATAGCCCCATCCGTTAGGCAAAATACTTCTGCAACTTTGCGCTCCGCCACCTCCGGTTTTATTTCCAACCAAAACAGTATTTGTGAAATTTCGCATGATCGACACAAAAGAATTTGGAGCGCTATATGTGCGTTTATCAGTTATTATAACCAGTTTAACATCTCCGAATAAATTTTTTCCTACTACTGAAATCGGCTTGTAATCCGTAAAATCGTCATGCTTTCGACTTTTTTTATGTCTGGTATATAAAACATTATGATTTCCTTTAATGAAACAGGAAGCTAAATCCAATACACATTCAATATATCCTCCTGTATTATTTCTTATATCCATAATAATTCCATTTGAGTAATTATATCCGTTAACCAACTCTGTAACAGCCGAAGAAGAAGGTTTAAGAAAAGTCTTTATTGCAACATATACCGTGTTATTTTTGAGCTGTGCAATTGTATATACATCCGTGTCGATTAAATTACCGGCATCATATATGTCAAGTTCCATTACAGGATTATTATAATATTCACTGTCATAAAATGTAATCACCGTTTCATCCGTCGCAATCCATACATGACCGTCCTTTATTGTATTTATCATGCTTGTGAATCCTGACAGCAAATCGGAATCATTGTCAGGATTATATAAGTGCAGCGTATTTTTGACCGAATCCCAATTTATCTGTTTTTCTTCAAAATATACATACTTTTTGTCCATTTCTTCCCAAAAAAACAACAGGGGATTTTCTTCAATCCGAATTTGGGAACAAGATATAAATAATAAGCCGCAAATGAATAAACAGTATTTCATTAGAAAATTTTTAATTAATTGCGCAAAGGTATATAAAAAAATCACTTTTGTTATCTTCATTTGTCTATACGCTCAAGTGTCCCAGCGCGATTACATTTATGCCGTCTTTGCGGGTGTAGGATGAACTGCCTGCAATAATGACGTTTAGCGAAGCGCATTGAGCGGCTTTTTCGGGCGTGAGGCGGGTGAGCAGTTTTTTCAGATTTACTGCCGCTTCGTCAATGGATTCGGTGGAACCGAGTTTGACCTCAAATGCAGCCCAGGTTTCGTCGGGCAATTCTGCAATCGCATCAATTTCCAGTCCCGACGAATCGCGATAATGATACACTTTGCCGTCGAGCGTGTCGGCGTAAATCCGCAAATCGCGTATTGCCATCGACTCGAAAAACAGACCGTAAGTTAAAACATCGTTCAACAGCGATTTCGGCAAAAACCGCAAAGCCGCCGCCGCAACGGATGTATCCACAAAATGCCACTTCGGTTTCACTCTTTGCTGCACGGAGGAACGAATGTGCGTTTTCCACGCCGGCAATTCTTCCAGAATAAAGATTTCCGTCAGCTGGTCGAGGTATTTGCGGACAGTACTTGTTGCGATGCCCGACTTATCGGCAATTCCGGTTTCGGAAGCCGGTTTTTCGAGCGATGTTTCGGTGGAAATATTGCGCGAAAGCGAGCGGATAAGCGCAGCAATACGTTCGGGTGTTGGCGGAGAATTGAGTTTTTGCATATCTACAAATGCAATATTTTCGACATAATCACGCATTGCTTCGTGTGCGATTTCTACAGGTTCGCCCACAAGTGCAGGCATACCGCCGCGTACGATAAACAGGGCATAATCTTCAATTGCGGCGCCGCCCAAACCGCCGATTTGAGCGTTTTTCTCAAAACAATCGCGGAAATCGACCGCCTTGAGGGAATCGCCGCTTTCTGTCAGCGACATGGTGCGAAGCGTGATACGCGCAAAACGTCCTGCGCCGGTATGCGCCGAAATATCATCGCTCGGACTTGCCGAACCTGTGAGAATAAACTGACCTTTGGCTGCCCGTCGGTCTATTTCGTATCGCGCCGCGTTCCAAATGCTCGGTACTAACTGCCATTCGTCAATCAATCGCGGCGTTTCGCCCTGCAAAACAATCTGGGGCATCAATGCCGCCTGCTCGCGAATTTGTTCCGATTCGTCGAAACGCACGCTGCTTGCCGCATGGAACAAAGCCGTGGTTGTTTTACCGCAATAACGCGCCCCTTTCAACAAAATTCCGCCTGTTGATTTCAGTTTTTTACCGATTTTCCGGTCAATCAATCTTGGGTTGTACTTGCTCATAAATAACTTGTTTTTAAATATCTGAAAATCGAACTGCGATTTCGTATGATTTTCATCTTCGATTTTGTAAGGCGCAAAAGTAGCGTTTTATTTTTATCCGGCAAAATAAATTCCCCCGCTTTCATTTTTACCGATGCATTTGTTTACAGGGAATTTCTGACGTTCGCAGATGGCATCCTGAGGTTCGCAGATGACATCCGGAAGTTTGAAGATGGCATCCGGAGATTCGCAGATAGAGGGTGGATTGGTACAGGCAATACTCCCCGTTCGGTGTAGCGGGACGCTACGCCGGAGCTAAAAGCAGGCTTCCAGCTTGCAGACCTGCTTCGCAACAAGGCGGGTCTGCGCTTGGTGCTCCCCCTCGTTTCCTAACCAATCTACACACTTTTTCAAATGAGGGATGTGACGATTACGTTCCCTTCATTCATCTTGTCGTCATTGGTAGGGGGAATATCGCAAGCAATAAACAAGAGATAATGACATTCCCCAGCCTCTGGATTGTTTCCGGCTGCGCCGTCACAATTACGACAAGTGCAGATGTCATTGGCAGGCGCAAGCCGAAACAATATAAATAATATGAAAAAGAGGTCAAAAATCCACAC
>JAISRS010000265.1 GCA_031273485.1 Prevotellaceae bacterium | reverse complement strand
ATCGGCAATCCCCAAAGGACTTCCGCTGAAAGTGATTTTCCGAATGGAAAGCATATCCAGAGGTTCAGCATTACCGTCGTTGTAGTTCATGACAAGGTCGTCTTCCGTGAAAGTAATCCTGTCGATTGAAGCCACTCCAACACTCCTGTTTTCTCCTGACCAATCGAGAATGTTCATCGATACTTGAGCCTGCACAGATACAGTGGCAAACCCAAAGAGGAGAATCGCTAAATAAAAAAATACATTTTGTCTCATACTTGTTTTTGTTTTAAACGTTTCGTTATTATATGTCATTATTAAAGTGCAAAGGTACGGGTATCGGTCGGACTAAAACTTATACGTATTACGGTTTTTCCTACCAAAATTACTGATTGACGAATTACGAGGCTGATGACTATCAGGGCATTTTTCACTCCCGTAGCCCAGCCCTCTATTATTGTTGATAACTTTTTTCTGATTTTTACGTGCCATATCAATTATTATTTGTACTTTTGTCGAAAATTGTCAAGTCAAAATAATTCAAATATGTTTGCAGAAAAAATTAGACAATTACGAGAAAATAAGCAGTTATTGCAAAGACAAATATCTGCTGCCCTTGAAATGGATAATGCGCTTTATTGTAAAATAGAGCGTGGCGACCGTACTGCAAGGCGCGAACAAGTAATAAAACTTGCCGAATTGTTGGATGCCAGCCAGGAAGAATTATTAAAACTTTGGTTGGCTGACAAAGTTTATGATATTGTTGGCGAAGAAGACGGTGCAAACGATATTTTGAATATTGTGGCTGAAAGTATTGTTGAATACCAAAAATCCAAACCGATATGAACACACAAGAAGTAACCGTCAAAAATTCGGGTGCGACATTTACGCCGCCCGCATTAGCGAATTATTTATCGGATAAAATTTTAAAGAGTATTGATTTTGCCTCTGAAAAATATACTGTTTTAGACCCTGCCTGTGGCGATGGCGCTTTATTATCTTCTATTGCCGGGAAAATAGAAAATTCTTTCGACTTTGAATTGAAAGGGTATGAAACTAATATTGATTATTTAATTGAAGCTCGAAACTCTTTATCCGCTATTATTGAAAACAATAGATTTAAAATTGAATTACAGGATTTTTTAGAAATCGCGATGCAATCCGATAATGATTTGTTTTCCGAAAATTTCAGTCAAGAATATGCGGATATTGTTATAGCAAATCCGCCTTATGTTCGTACTCAAATTTTAGGCGCGGAAAAATCACAGCAAATCGCCAAACAGTACAACCTGAAAGGGAAAATTGATTTGTATTTTCCTTTTTTAATCGGAATGACAAATGCGCTGAAAAAAGGAGGAATTTTAGGTGTTATCACGTCAAATCGTTATCTGACAACAAAAAGCGGCGCCGAGATTAGAAATTTTTTAATTGAAAATTATGATATTATCGAAGTAATTGATTTAGGCGATACTAAATTATTTGATGCGGCTGTTCTGCCTGCAATTTTTATGGGCAGAAAGAAAGCAGGTAAGAAACAATTATCTGCTCCGTGTCATTTTATCAAAATATACGAAGAATTTAATCCTGATAAAACCTGTCCTGTTACAAAAATAAATGATGTGTATGATATTTTATCCAAGGAAAATTCAGGACTATATGCAACGGAAGACAATCGAGTTTTTAATTATAATGTCGGTTTGCTAAAACATTCTCATATCAAAACCGATATTTGGCAAATGACAAATGATATTGAAAATCAATGGATAGAACAAATACGGAAAAACACGGCATTTTATATCGGCGATAAATTTAAGGTAAGAGTAGGAATTAAATCCTGTGCCGACAATGTTTTTTTGAACGAGAATTGGGACAAAGAGCCAATATTGCCCGAAGATACGCTATTAAAACCATTGATTTCTCGTGAAAATATTCAAAGATGGTCATGCGAAACTGCTAACTGTTTAAAAGTTTTATATCCTCATTATTCGCAAAACGGAAAGAGAGCAGTATATGAAATATCCGAATATCCGAAAGCAGAGCAGTATTTGAATATACACAAAAAGCAATTGGAAGCAAGAGAATATGTGATACAGGCAGGTCGAAACTGGTATGAAATGTGGGTACCTCAAAATCCTGCCTATTGGAAATTTCCCAAACTGGTCTTTCCCGACATAAGTATTGAGGCACAATTTTCTTATGATGAAAGCGGCTCAATCGTTAATGGAAACTGTTATTGGATTGTAGCGCAAACCGGACAGGAAAAAGAATTGCTGCTTTTAATACAGGGGATTGCAAATTCAAAATTGATGGCTCAATACCACGATTTGTGTTTTAATAACAAATTGTATTCAGGGCGCAGGAGGTATTTGAGTCAATACATTGAGAAATATCCGGTTCCCGACCCTACAAGCCCGTATTCTTTAGAGATTATAGAAATTGTTAAAAAGTTAAATGCTCAAAAAAACAATCTTCAATCTCTTGAGGAAGAATTAAATATTAATGTGTTAAATGCTTTTGGATTTAAGGATTGAATACGCATTGCCCTTTGTAATTATCAAAGAACAACATTGGTATGGAACGTTGGCATTTGAAACTTGTATCGCTTACATAAGTAAACACTTCTCCTAATTTTTTTCCGGGAGCAAGCACAATACCCTCAATGATATTGGTTTGCGGGTTAGTCAGGGCTATCAAATATCGAATATCTCCGGTCGTAACATGAGAATCTTCCATAATAAATTCTTCTGCTTCGGGAGAATATTTGCCCAAGTCCACAGTAGGCGAATCTTGTACTTTTACTTCCAATAATTGATTGGGAATGTCGGGATAACCACCTGCCAAACCTTGCAAATTTTCTTCGGAATAGCCGAGTAATTGTAAAACAAGTCGTTCCAGTGCCTGACCTCTATTTTTGGTGTCGTTTGCGCCTAATGTTTGTCCAACTAAATTCCCGGCAACCATTTCTGTTAATAACTTTATGGAAAACAAATTATTAAAGTCAGGCTCTTTCAACATATTTGCAGGGGTAGATTCGTGAGTATGCCGGATTCTATACGTTAGATTTTTGGTATCAGGAAAAGACAATATTGAATTTTCGTTATGGATTACCATTTCCCTTTGTTTGGGAGAAATCATTAATTGGTGCTTAACAGTTGGCTTTCCAAATTTTCCAAATTTGGTTTCGATATAGTCAGGCGTTAAAATTACGATTGAATCAATTATTTCGGAATCGATGTCTATCTTGATAAAAATCAGCCGAATATCTTTACTGCGAATAGTCTCTCCGTTAGTGTATTGCACTAAAATGGAGCGACTGTTGGGAAATCTGTTCCAAACTTGCAAATTGTAGGAATCGCCTGATGTTACAATATAGGTATCAACCATTTCACGAATGAGTTTAGGCACACCTTTCTTTTTGGGCGGAACGATTTCAAACTTCCCGATTTCGGCTTCAGGTGCGATGCCATTTGTCAGAAGAGTATTCGTTACAATTTTTCTCAAAGTTGAGCCGTCAGTACGAGGTTTGCCTGTTAAATGAAAAGGTTTGCCAAGTAAGGATTTTAAATTACCGGTAAGTTCTTCTGACGACATAACCATAGCAGGTGATTGTGGCGGAATTTGAAAGGATTTATCCATGATACTTATTTTGCGAGTAAATCGTTAATTTCCACATTCAACGCTTTTGCAATTTTTTCCATATTGCGGAGCGTAATATTCTTTTCCGCACGCTCAATCATTCCAATATAGGTGCGATGAACACCCGCTAATTCAGCAAGTTTCTCTTGTGAAACGTTCTGCTCTTTCCTGTATTTTTGGACGTTTTCACCAAAAATTTTTAGTATGTCTTTGCTACCCATAGTATGGAATATTTTAGTATGCAAAAGTACTGCGATATGGAAAATTGCGCAACATACTATAATTAGCATTTTGAAATCAATGACATTTTGGCAGCTCGCACTGTCAAAATGATTGTATAAGTATCTAAAAGAAGTGTCATTAATTAAAATAAACCGAGCGAGGACGTCTTTCGTTCCGAACATAAAAAACCCCGCTCCAAGCGCTTTTCTTTGCGCCCGGAGCGGGGAATTAAGATTCTGCGGGAAAAAAATTACTTTTTCGCCTCCAGTTCCGCGTGCAGCCGTTCGATTTCCTGCCGTTGGCGTTCCACTTCCTGAATCTGCGCTTCAAATTCCTCGTGATGTTGCCGGTCGAGGGTGGCGGCGAGGTCTGCGGTGGTGAGCGGCATGGAGAAAGTCGGTTCATTGCCGAAGCGCGGCTCATCGCTGATGTGCTTGAGGAACGAGGCTTTGATGATGAACTGTTTGCCGTGCGAGCCGTCGGGCATTTGGATGTCGTTGTGCAGGCGGGTGGTTAATTGGCGATAGACTTCCGTTTTGCCGTCGGCGGCGGTGATGACTATCAGGGCATTTTTCACTCCCGTAGGCCAGCCGTGCGTTACCTGTGCGGCGTTTTCGCCTGCCGACCGGTCGATGACTACGCGGACGAAGTCTTCGTTTACGATGCTCACCTTCACTTCGGCGGTAACATCGGTGGCTTCGGTGCGGTCGTGATGTCCGCCAACTTCGCCGGGCAGCAGGAAGCCGAGCAGGTGCACGTCGTCAGCCGTCATCGCGCCGGCGGTAAATTCACCGTATGCCCATACCCTTACCTGAAGCAGGCACAGCCCGACGGTCGATTTAAGCAGCGTGTTGCGCAGGGTGCGGTCGGCAGCCGAGCCGGCGGTCGAGCGGCATTTGTTGATAAGCGTTTGCAGCGCGTTGCGGTTGGCGGTGAGATCCGCGAGCATGGTTCCGGGCAACACCCATTCCGGGTGCGCCTCGATGATGTTGACCAGGTTGTCGATGTTGGCGAACTGGTCGTCAATGCTTCCGTGCCACCGCCGGACGGTGGCAAGTACGCCTTCGG
>JAISRS010000254.1 GCA_031273485.1 Prevotellaceae bacterium | reverse complement strand
TATCGTATGCAGACCTTAAAAGCCTCACATGGAAAGAGATTGTTACCGAAGAAGACGGTAGCCTGTGGATTTCCAAAACACGTCAGAAAACCGGTATCCCTTTCAATGTCAAACTTTTGGATATCCCCTTGCAGATTATGGAAAAATATCGCGGGTTGGCGAAAGAGAATCTGGTATTCCGCGTACCGGTATTGGAGCACATAAACAGAACGTTGAAAGAAATAGCGCCCCTGTGCAAAATAGACAAAGCGCTGACTTTCCATGTTGCCCGCCATACGTTTGCAAGCCAGATTTGCCTGTCACAGGGCGTTCCGATTGAAAGCGTCGGCCGGATGCCGGGACATCGCAGCGTAACGGCAACACAGCGTTACGCCCGCGTAAACCGCGAGAAAACAGGCAATGACATGAAAGAGTTGTCCCTGCGTATTTCGGATAAATTCAGTTTTGAAAACAATTGTCAATCAATAAAATAAAAGTCATGGAAAATACAAGGAGTACATTCGGTTTGCTGTTTTACATCAACACAAGTAAAATGAAGAAATCTGGCAAATGCCCGATACTGGGACGAATAAGCATTGACGACAAAAGTGCTGCGTTCAGCACCGGAGTAGATATTTTGCCTTCCGGTTGGGACTCATCCAGGGGGCTGGCAAACGGCAAATCAGGGGACAGTGCAGAGGTTAACGCTCACATAGAAAATATCAGGACGGACATTGCCGGATATTACCGTTCCATGCTTGACGATTACGGTTATATAACCGCCGAGTTGCTGAAAAATGCAGTCAAGGGAATCGGCATCCGGCAAAATACAGTGATGCAGGAATTTGCCTGTTACATTCCGCCATTTCAGGGATTTTTTGTCAGGCAGGTACGGCGTTGACGATATTCCTTTCGGAAAGGTGGATATTGCACTGGTAGAGGCATACGCCTGTTACCTGAAAACAGACCTGAACCTGTCGCCAAGAACGGTAAAATCCAACATGATACCATTCAGGACGGTAGTTTTGGCGTTTAGGATTCATTCCCGTAACGCGGGCATTTTTCGGCTTTGGCTGATGAAAAGGGTTAGTTACAGACAATCGCCTGTAATGCAACGATTAACCGATGAAAGGAAAATAAGCCTCAATTAAGGCTTATTTTTTCATCACAGTGACTTATTTGGAACTAAAATTAATCCTGTCAACCAATTGTAAAAAATAATCCGCAGACCAAATATCCATTTCCGAAGGATTTTTGATAAATGGACGAACATCGTTTTTGACCAAATCAATATCCGTCTTTAGGATTTTTTCTTTCAATAAGTTTTTGAAAATTTCCGGTGTAAAATCCTCGGCTTTGATAGCATTAATTTGTTCGGTACGTTGTTGCAAATGCTTAAAATTCAATGCAACATTATTACGAACATACCATTCAAAATCGTACCAATCGCGACCTTTAACTCTGCTTTTCCATGCACGGAACAAAAGTGCGTGCATTTTTCCGGCATATAAATCGGGTAGCGTGTAACAGCGCACCATAAAGGAAAACGGCAACATCAAAAGTTTATGTTCCGTTGAAAAGCCCAAAGGTGGCTGCGTATCGACTTCAAGTTTTATTTTTATGCTTTTTTCTGTCGTAAAAGCCAAATTGTAAATCTCGGTATTGTCCTTCAAAAACGCCGATTCTACATTGGTTTGCGTTTTTTTCTCTTTGCGCGTGATACTGATTTCCCGCCCAAGTGAATGAAATTCAGCAATAATGGCATCGAAATAGTTTTCCAACCGGAAACTTTCGTCCGGCTGCAAAAGCGAAAAGTCCATATCTTCGCTAAAGCGCTGTAAACCGTAGAAAATGCGTAGGCAAGTGCCGCCGTAAAAAGCGGCATGATTGAAAAAACCGCCATGATACAAACCTGCTAAGGCTGTTTGCTGCATCACTTCGCGCAGGGCGTTGGTGTAATCGTCCTTTGTGCGTATTTCGTAACGCGAGAGCATATTTTGAAAAATTGGATTCATATTTCCTATAATTTATTTATCTTTTAAGTTAGATAGCATTGTTCTAATTATCTTGTCAATTTCCATAAAATACGGAATGCTATTTTGTTGTGCAAACATAGCTTGAGCAATACCTCTAAACATTGGAAGTTTTGTCAATTTTACACTTTTGTCTTTATTTCTATCAAATGCTATTTTTCCTAATTCTTCAATAGAATTAAAGTCTTTTGTTGTGATAACTTTTACAGGTGCAGTAATGTCTCCAAAAGTTTTTTCAAGAGAACCGTGTGAAAACGCATTGCGGAATTGCTCTCTGAAATCATACAACCGTAACTTCTGTGGCTTTGTTAACAGCCCAACAGAACAAGCCGCATTTATAGATTGTCCCAAATCAATACTGTCATATTTCTTAACCCCTTCATCAAACCAATCAAAAACATCAGTATTAGTTCCTTTATTTTTCTTTGAATATTTAAAAATCAAACAAGTTTTCAATGACATTTCTAGTAAATGATTTGTTAATGTTATTGCTGCTTGGTTTAGCCCACAAACAAGGCACTTGCATATTTCAGCGCGAACAGGGTCTAATTCTGGATAACCGTATTGATTTTCAAATAAAATTTCAATGGTTTTATATTGTAAAACCATTGTTTGATTTAATTCTTCTACAAAAAATTGGAAATGTGTCTTTTCCATAAAAACCTCCTTTCATTAATACCAACGACGATAATATTTTTTTCGTTTGTTGTATGTTTTGTTTGATTTTTTATACTGCTCTTTTTTAGTCTCATAATACTGGTGCTGTTTTCTAAAAATTCGTATGTAATAAAATTTGGTGTTTTGTATAGTATGTGTTGCTAATTCATAAATGCACTCTTCGTAAATAGGTTTTTTTGCTTGATTTTGAATTTTATTTATAAATGCTTTTGCTTTATCTTCTGTTTCAAAAATACAAAATTCATTTTCTATTGGTTTCAAAAAATATATTTTCCCATCTTTAAGCATAGTTTGCTCATATTGTGAGTACGGAATAGATACTCCTTCAATATTATTGTAACGGCAAGTAAAATTTGTATTGATACAATAAGTGGTTGTGATTTGTGAGGTTGATATGGTCTGAGGGTAAACTTTATCAACAAGTTGTAAAAACTGATTTATATCCATTAATTCTATTGGTAGTCCTTTTGCAAAATCAAATACACCAGAATTAAATCCCCCAGAACAAAGTAAAATAGCTCTCTCTGCCTTTTCTTTTAACATTGTACCACATAAATCTCTAACTATAGCGGGTCCGACTTTATTCTTATGGTTTTTGCATTGAACAATTACGTACTCGTTTTTGCTATCCCAAAGTTTTATATCAACACCTCCGTCGGCAACTGCTCGCGTTGTTTCAACTTTGTATCCTAATTTTCTGTAAATATCCGACACTTCTCTTTCAAATGTGAAACCATCAAGATTTAACCAATAATCAATTTGTTTCTTTTCGTTTCTGGCTTGAATAATATTTTGAATATATATAGATTCATATTCAAGAATTTTCTTAAATAAATCATTGAAATATATAGAGATATTATAGTTGCATTCTACTATATTAGGATAATCTTTCCCCATTTTTTGAATAAAATCGCTATATTCTCGCTCTTTTTCTACAAAATTTTCTATTAGATCAAAATATGGTTCTCTGTTTGGGGTTTTGTACACATAAGAATAAATATTTTGAATAAGTTTGGGGAATTTTACCAATGAAAGTAATCCATTGATTATTGCTATAGGAATAATACCTATACCTGTAAAAAATAAAGCGATAGGTATAAGTATGATAGCAATAATTAACAACGCACAGTTAATTGCTTCATTTGCATCTTTAATGAGTAGAGGTATTTTTTCAAAATCATTAGTATATGCTTTTGAAAAAAAGAGTTCAATAAAAAGATATACGACTATCATAATAAAATAAATAAATCTGTCATCTATCTTTTCTATTTTTTTTTTCTCTTATTTCACATCTATTCTTGTATTTTTGATATTCAGAATATTGTGATTCCGTTATATTATAATCTGATAACTTTGGTTTATTCATCTCCAATTAATTATTAAGTTCTGACAAAATCTTCTCTATCAACCCCAACTCCCCTTTCTTCCTACCCACCTCAACACATTGCCTAATTATATCCAAATCAATATGCTCAACAGCCGAAAAATCAATACGCAAATCGTCTTCCAAATACTCTTGCATTGCCTTAACAGATTGAATCCGCACATTGGGCGTGGCGATAATCAAGTCGCAAAGCGCCTTTTCGGGCGT
>JAISRS010000253.1 GCA_031273485.1 Prevotellaceae bacterium | reverse complement strand
CATTCTCTTAATTCTTAATTCTCTTAATTTCTTTCATTTCATACATCATCGTTCATCGTTTATAGTTCATCGTTTCATTCTCCATTCAAAATTCAAAAATGGATTATTGTTCGCTGTTTCTTGCACAATTCAAAAAATAGCAGTTACTTTACGCGCGAAATTAAACGGTATGTACACGGATATGCTGAAAGAGATAAGGAAATCATGTTGCCGGTATCGGGCTGTCCCGCTACCCTCCGTTACACGCCTCTACCCTTCATTTGTGAATAAAACCGCACAAATGTTAATACGGGGGGGGGCAAATCCCTTATTCACTGCATATTAAGTATCAGTTTTAACATACCTCCCCAACAGGAAAGCATACGCTGCCGTCTGTCGCCGCACAGACTGTGGCGTTTTTTGTGTCTTCATACGCTGCCTGCACCCCTGCCGCAGGCCGGCCGATACGTGAAAACGGCGCCATATTTCAGAGAATTCAAAAACAGTTTTAAATTTTAAATCATTTGATTATGGCTATTAAATACAAAGTAATTCAAAAGTCGCAGCCCGGCGTAACGGGCGGAGGAAAGAAGAAATTCTATGCCTCGATTGTAACGGATGATGAAGCAACAGTGGACGATTTGGCGAAGGACATCGAAAAATTCAGTGCACTGAGCGAACCGGACATCTATGGAGTGATTATCGCGCTGGAAAACGCAATCCGGAACAGACTGGCCAACAGCCAAAAGGTGAGGCTGCAGAAACTGGGTACGTTCTATCCGGCGCTGAGCAGCGAAGGGAAGGACACGGAAGAGGAAGTGGACGCACATGCAATCCGGAGCGTGAGTGTAAACTATCGTCCCGGTGACCGTATTGCGGCGTCTCTGAAAGAGGCCGGATTTAAAAAAGTGTAATTTAAATGGATGAAAAATGCACGGACGGATGAACGGTAAATACCGCCGGCTTGCGCCGGTTCAAAACCATGCATGGTTTGACCCGAAATCAGGCGTGGTTTGACTTCAAAACAAGCGTGGTTTGAACCGAAAACAAGCGTGATTTGACCCGAAATCAGGCGTGCTGTTCTCCCATACCGCCTCCCGGCGTGTTTCGGCGCCGTTGGAGCCGGGAGCGGTAAAGGAGAAGACAGCATAAGAAAATTGAGAATGGAGAGTTATTTTTCACTCTCAACTCTCCACTCAAGAAAACGTTCTTTGACATATTGGTTTACACGTTTATTTGCTTGATTGAGCGAAAAAGCAGTATCTTTGTCATGATTTTAAATCTTAATTTATATGGCAATTATATCTATGTTTTACGGCATTATTGTGTATCTTTTTTTTGAAGATAACAAGCGGCATCGTCTTCCTCATATCCATGTTAAATATCAGGATGAAGAAGCTGTTTTGTCAATTCCCGACGGCGAATTATTGGAAGGGAATTTGAACCCCAATAAAATGAAACTAGTTCAGGCATGGATTGTATTACATGCCGACGAATTGGTTGCCGACTGGGATTTAGCGGCAAGCGGACAAAGTATTTTTAAAATAAACCCATTAAAATAGACAGCCATGAATCCGCGAGTAAAAGAGGTTAAACCCGAAAAAAATTACATCCTTCGCCTTTATTTCACCAACGGTGAAGTACGCCTGTTTGATATGAAACCCTATTTGAATCTGGGGATATTCAAGGAACTGACCGACGAAGCCCTGTTTAACTCTGTTCGTCCCGACGGGTTGAGCGTTGAATGGGCAAACGAAGCATCTATTTGTCCCGACACATTGTACCTGAACAGTTATTAGCGCAGGATAAATTCTGTTTGACAAAAGCGTGTAAACCGGTCACTCAAAGGTTTGCACGCTTTTTTTGTGCAGGAAAGATGAGATTTGTAGAATGATTGGACAAGTATTTATAAATTAAATTTAAAATTAAAGTGATATGAAAGCATTTTTAAAATTGAGGAATGTGGCGACGATAGTTGCCTGCCTCGCAGCAACAACAATGTCTTCGGGTTGCGACAAAGAACCCGAATCCAGCCCCGGCGCTCCCGCCTTTGCCGAATTTTCGTTCGCCAATCAGCGCGGCGCGTCCGACATCGACGCTAAAAAGCGCACCGTAAAAGCCGTAGCCGAGTGCGGCACAAACATCGCGAGCCTTGCGCCCGCGTTCAAACTCTCGCCCGACGGCACAACCGCCACCGTGGACGGCAAACCGCAGGAAAGCGGCAAAACCGCCCATAACTTCACCGATGCGGTTGTTTACACCCTCACCACTCCCGACGGCGAAACTGCCGAATGGACGGTAACTGTCACGCTGCCGGACGACTGCCCGACAGTGAAGAAGTACATTACCTATAATAAGCCCGTTACGGCGTATTTTATTGAATACAACGGCGGTGCGATTGCGGCAAATCAAAAAAACAGTGCAGGAAACAACGGAACTGTACTCGAAGCATACGAAAACAAAAAATATTCGCATGTCTGGTGGGATTACAGCGGCGGTTTTTTCAGATGCGACCTTACTCACTCCAACGGCGATCCGTGCAGTTCGTGGGAGGCTTACGGCAGCAACGAATGGATGCTCGACAGGTTGAACAACAACGAAATTTGGGCAAGCGACGGATATTTGGAATCCGAATATCCGCTTGATGAATTTGCCTTTTGGGTATCCAAAAGAAAACTTGGCGGCGGGTTTCTGTTTTATAATACGGGCGGACTTAACGACCTTGCCGATATTGCAAGACACCCGAATGAAGCCGAAATGCCCAATAATACCGACGTAACGCAGTTTTATCTTCGCAGCGAAAAAGTGTGTAACATAATGTGCGACGTCTATCAGATTTTGAATGACGGATACTTTACTTTTTGGGTTGACCCCACTACCGGATTTACATTAAAATTAGAAGTTAAAGACGCGCAGGGAAATATTGCAGAACTCCGAAGTTACGAAGTTACCCGTCTTGTTGTAGGCACTCCCGACTGGGACGGCGAGCATTTACATCCGCGTTCAACCGACACTGTAAAAGAACCATAATAAATAAATAGTAAGAAAATGACAAAAGTAAATTTTTTGAGGAACGTGGCGACGATAGTTGCCTGCCTCGCAGTAACAATGATGACCTCTTGTGGAGGTGGAAGCAGTAACAAAGGCGCGGTTCAATCGGGCGACAGCGAAAAGACAACGGAAACGAAAACCGAACAGGCAAAAATCAGCGATGTTCCCGGTAGCCCCGCCGAATTTTTAGCCAATTTCGGTCTGACCGAAGCAGATGTAAAACCTTCAGACGCAGGCGAAGGAACA
>JAISRS010000195.1 GCA_031273485.1 Prevotellaceae bacterium | reverse complement strand
CGGAGGCCTGCTTTTAGCTCCGACGTAGCGAGACGCTACGCCGAACGGGGCGGTCGCCCTCCTTGCAACAAACACATTCGTCGTTGGATATCCGTTGGTTGACCGCAAAGAGGGCGACCGCAAGGGTCGCCCCTACGCCGAACGAACCGGGTTGTCATTTCCTATTGTTTGTTGCTTGCAATATTCCCCCTACCAATGACACTACGCCGAACAGAGAGATTTTACACGCACGGATTACAAATCCGCGCGAGCGGCGAACGCACGGATTACAAATCCGCGCGAGCGGCGAGATTTTACACGCACGGATTACAAATCCGCGCGAGCGGCGAACGCACGGATTACAAATCCGCACGAGCGGCGAGTTCATCGTTCATCGTTCAAAAAAACTTTATATCTTTGCGCTCGCAAAAATGCCGGACATTCTTGCTGAACATTGAATAATTTTAATTAAATAACAAAACAAAAATTAATAAATAACATCATGAACAACTCATTAAATCAATCATTGCTATTTCGTTTATTCGTTATTGCATTCGTATTGTTTGCCTCGCTGCATGGCGCTGCGCAAACGCTTTATGTTTCTCCCACAGGCAACGACAAATGCACGGGAGAACAACCCCTGCTGTCGCTCACCGGCGCACGCGACAGGATACGGGAATTGCGCCGTAGGGGAGCATTAACGGATACCGTTTTTGTGAAAATCATGCCGGGAACTTATTTCCTAACCGAGGCGCTGACCCTTACCGAAGAAGACGCCGCAACAGAACAGTCGCCCGTTGTTTTCACCGCCGCAACAGAGGAACGTCCACTGTTTTGCGGAGGCAAAGAAACAGGGAAATTTGAAATTGTCGCTCCCGACCTGTGGCGGGTGTTCATTCCCGAAGCGCTGTACGGCTTTCGTTTTGAACAGTTGTATATCAACGGAGAGAGGCGTTTTCGGGCGCAAACCCCCAATCGCGGCAGTTTCTGCAAAATCCGCAGGACGGAAGAACAGATGTTGTCAAAAACGGGAGAGAAAAACTGGGCAGGTGTTTCTACCGATTTTTCACTCCTCAAAATAAGTCTTCCCGAAAAAGACATGCACATATTGAATGATATTGAAGACGACGAACAGAATGATGTTTTGCTGGTATTTAACCATGTATGGACAAATACGCGTAAATATGCGGATTATATCGGCAGACAGGATACGGCATGGTACATCACGGGGAAAGAATTGATTTGGCGGCACTACGGAATCAACAATAAGAGCCGGTACGTTGTCGAAAACTACCGCAAGGCGCTTGATGCGCCGGGCGAATGGTACTTGGGGCGCGACGGCTGGCTGTGGTATATCCCCATGCCGGGCGAAACGCCGGAACAGACCTCCTGCATTATGCCTGTGACCGAACGATTCCTGAACATACAAGGCAAACCCGAACAGCCGGTGAAGCATATCCGTTTCGAAAATCTCCGCTTTGAATCAGCCGCCTACCGGACGCCTGTCGTCGGATTCCGTGATCCGCAGGCGGCAGAGTCCATCGAGGCGACGGTGATGCTGGACAATACACGGCATATTGAATTTCGTAATTGCGACATCGCACATACCGGCATACATGCTGTCTGGTTTCGGAATAACTGCTCGCACGGCACGGTAGAACACTGTCATCTGTACGATTTGGGCGGAGGCGGCGTAAAAACAGGAACAACAAACATCCCTGACGATGAGATGCTAACCCGCCATATCCGGGTGGATAACAACATCATTCACCATGGGGGACATGTCTTCCCGTCGGCGGTAGGCGTCATCATCTTTAATGCAAGCGACAACGAAATTACCCATAACGAAATAGCCGATTTCCGTTATCCGGCGTGTCGGCGGGATGGGTCTGGGGATACGCCCACAGTCCCAGCAAGCGCAACCGGATAGCGTTTAACCATATCCATCACCTCGGCTGGGGCGAACTCTGCGATATGGGCGGCGTCTATATGCTCGGCGCTTCGGAAGGCAGTACGGTGAGCAATAATGTGATTCATCATATCTATTCATACGAATATGGCGGCTGGGGCTTATACACCGACGAGGGTTCTTACGGCATCGTGATGGAAAACAATCTGGTATATGCCTGCAAGGACGCCGGATTTCACCAGCATTACGGAAAGGAAAACATCATCCGCAACAATGTTTTCGCCTCCAATTTCATCCGCGCAATCCAGTTCTCACGTTTGGAGGAACATCTCTCCTATTCGTTCACCAACAACATCATCTACCTCGACCGTGGGAAACTAATCACCTTCAACGGCGAAGACGCATACCGAAAAGCCAATATCCGCTATGACTACAACTGCTATTGGGACGCCCGCAAACAACCGCTTGAGTTCTACGGCAAATCATTTGACGAATGGAAAAAGCTGGGAAGAGACGAACATTCCATCCTTGCCGACCCGCTCTTTATCGACCCTGCCGGATATGATTTCCGTATCCGCAACCGTCAAGCGATTCGGAAAATCAAGTTCAAACCTTTCGACTATTCGCTTGCCGGAGTATATGGCGACGACGAATGGAAAACAAAAGCCGCTATGCCGGAAGAATTGAAGAAAAAGTTCGACGACGTTATTCTTTCACTGATGAAAAGATGAAGCCGCGCCGAAGCAATGACTGCGGTCGCAGTCATTGTGAGGGGTAATATTGCAAGCAACAAACAATAGGAAATGACAACCCCGGTTCGTTCGGCGTAGCCGTCATTGCGAGGCGTAAGCCGAAGCAATCCAGAAAAATAAAGAATAAAATAAGGTGATATTCTGGATTGCTTCATTGGGAATTGCGAGGAACGAGCAATTCCCAATGAAGCAATGACGACAAGCGCAGATGTCATTGGTAGGAACGAGCAATGAACGATGAAGCAATCCGGAAATAGACTGATTTTATGCTTTACTTTTCTGGATTGCTTCGGCTTACGCCTACCAATGACAACTGCGCTTGCCGTCATTGCGATGAGCGAAGCGAAGAAGCAATCCAGAATATCATCTTATTTTATGCTTTATTTTTCTGGATTGCTTCGGCTTGCGCCTCGCAATGACGGCTACGCCGAACGAACCGGACTGTCATCACCTATTGTTTGTTGCTTGCAATATTCCCCCTCGCAATGACGGCTACGCCGAACGAAAAGGTCGCCAAGCAGCCCGAAGGGTACATAGTCGTTACCTCCCTCTATAGCGCTTCAAAATGAGATTTAGCCTCAATTGGAAATAAGATACTAAAATAATTTCTTTACTATCCGACATTTTGAAATGCACACTTTAGAAGTTTCATGGTGTCCTTTAAAAAAATAATACTGTATATTTGTATTTAATATTAGATGATATTTTCAGATATTAGATGATATTTTCGAATATTAGATGATATTTTCGAATATTAGATGATATTTTCGAATATTAGATGATATTTTCAGATATTAGATGATATTTTCGAATATTAGATGATATTTTCTGATATTAGATAATATTTTCGAATATTAGATGATATTTTCGAATATTAGATGATATTTTCAGATATTAGATGATATTAGATGATATTTTCGGATATTAGATAATATATACTGATATTAGATGATATATATATGATATTAAAATTTAAAATAATAAGATTAAAAAATTTTGTTTTATGGCACATAAAAATTGGTTTCCGTCGGCACGGGCGACACGATTCGCGCTTATAATGACAACAACGACATTTATGTCGGATTCAACTAATCGAACCCGCATAGGGTTTGCTTCTGCAACTCCAAACGGACTCTGGTATGATTCGGTATATTTCCCGAAACTGCTTACTTATAATACTGAATACGGTTTATGGGTAAATCCTGCAACAAGCACTCCTCTGGTGCATGATGATTTGAGGGATGCGGAAAATGCTTTTTTTCCGGTGTATCGCGATTTTTACGGTATGGTAAAGACAAGTCCGCTGGTAACGAATGCCGACCTCGAAGGTATGGGTTTTTCGCCGCGTCCCGACGGAAACCGTTCGCGTCATCCTGTAAACGAAATGTTTATCAATATCAACGTTATACCCTTTGGCGCGTATATACTGAAGATAGGATTCGAAAATCGAGATACGGGCAGTTCTACGGTTCACTATTATCTTACGGGCGCTGTTATATTTTTTAACGTTAGCGATACGCCTGTAACAGACCCAAATGAACTGAAACAGTTCGTACTGGCTACCCATTCGCCATACAAACTTGTCTTTGACCCGTCGCAACGTGGCAAAAAAGTTTACATCGCTGCCAGATGGCAAAATCGAAGAGGGGAGAAAGGTCCCTGGAGCGAAATTATCTGTGTGGTAGTTCCATAAAGCAAAGTTCGCAAAGGAAATGCTTTGCGAACTTTGCGAACTTTGCGAACTTTGCGTTAAATAATTTCCTTACTGTGCAACAAATTGGAATGCCCCCGTGCTATGGAGCCTCCATACCATAGCGCCTCAAAATAAGATTTAGCCCATTCATAAACATCTTTTCCGTATTGTTATGGAAAAAAACGTATCGGTTTTATTTATTTTATAACAGGCTGTTTGTCTTGCATTAAACCTGCAACTCGACTTGCGGCTAAAAAAAATAATTGCTATATATAAAAAAAGTTTACTACCTTCGACCGATTTTTTTGTTTTTTTGCGAGATAGTAATATTTACAATTATTTCGCAAGTTTAATGGTAAAGTAAACATTTTATAATATGAGTAATAAATTACATGAATTAACGGAGAAACTTTATAACGAAGGTTTATCAAAGGGACAGCAGGAAGCGGAAACTATTCTGAAACAGGCAAAACAAGAAGCCGACAAAATCGTATCCGAAGCTAAACACAAAGCCGCCGACATAGAATCCGCCGCACAAAAACTGGCGGAAGAAACAAAAGCTAACGCCGATGCCGAAATAAAACTTGCAGGAAGGCAGATTATCAACGAAATTAAACAAACAGTAGAGAATTTAATTTTAACCGAAACAATATCGTCCGACATCCGGAACGCATTTAACGATGTGTCGTTCATCCAGTCGCTCATAAAAACGGCAACAGAGAAATTCGACCTCGGCAATTCCGAAAATTTCAGCCTGTCTATTGCAATTCCCGAAGAACAGAAAGAGGCTTTGTCCGAATATATCAAAGAAAAAGTATCATCGAAATTATCCTCCTCAATAGAAATAAAAGGCGACAAACGCCTGAAATCCGGATTTAGAATCGGCTCCGAAAAAGAAGGATACTATATAAGTTTCACCGATGAAGATTTCGACAATCTCTTCAAAGCATATCTTCGTCCCAAAGTTTCGGACTTGCTGTTTGTTCGACAAAACCAAGAAATAAAGTAAAAATTATGTAGTTATAAAAAAAATACTCCGATGGCAAGAAATTATCCGTATCTTATAGCAGGCTTACCCGAATTGTCCTTCTTATCGGGAGATTCTCAAACCCTTACCCACGATTTTGACTTCTTAAACATCCGGGATTCCATTCTGGAAGAAGTTTCGGCAAAAGACGCCCTGCATGTTTATGATTTATTAAGCGATATTGATAATTATAACCTGATTACCCTGATCTACGGTAAAAAAAGACAATGGAAAAACGGAGGACAAATAGAAGAACAAACCCTGACGGATCTCAAAAATCGGGATTTACCCGCATATCTCGCTGCATTTATTACTTATATCGAAGAATATGAGAACGAAAATAAAGCGAAACCCAACGAACTTGCAGCGGAAAGGTATCTGTACGAACTGTGGTATGACAAATTGGAGGCGTCAAAAAATAAATTCATCGCCCAATGGTTCAGGTTCGACAGAGAAATCAGAAACATCAAAGCCGCATACGCAGGACGGCAACTCGAAACGTCGGATAACCGGCTTATTAAGGAAGACGACGATATAACCCAGTCGTTATTGAAAAATACTTCGCCGGATTTCGGCTTATCCAAAGAAACGGATTATGCACCGGAACTGTTTCGGGCTTTGGAAACAGACAATCTGCTCGAACGGGAAATCAATCTCGATAAATTGCGATGGAATCAAATAGACGAAATTAACACCTTCGAATATTTTACAATAGACGTGGCGCTGGGAGTATTGCAAAAAGCGCGTATCGCCAACCGCTGGAAAGCATTGGAACTCGAAAAAGGTAAAAAAATATTTGACGAATTAATCGCCGGTCTAAAACAAACAGCCGAAAACGAAACGCCTGCAACGGCGCTATAAAAAATAAACAAATGTAAATGACTGTATATACGAAACGTGTAAGTAAATTTATAAATGAAGATGTATTAAATGAAAACAAGAGGTAAAGTAACAGGAATAATAGCCAATCTGGTAGTTGTGGAAGTTGATGGACCCGTATCTCAAAACGAAATCTGTTTTGTAAGCCTGGGAGATATTAAATTGATGGCGGAAGTGATAAAAATCACCGGAAATAAGGCTTTTGTGCAAGTGTTTGAAAGCACTCGCGGACTAAAAACAGGTTATGATGTGGAATTTCAGGGACACATGCTCGAAGTAGCTCTGGGTCCCGGAATATTGTCGAGCATCTACGACGGATTGCAGAACAACTTGAAAACCATGGAAGGCGTTTTTCTTAAAAGAGGAGAATATACAGCCGCTCTGGACGATACCATTGAATGGGATTTCAAGCCCTTAGTCAGTGAAGGCGAAACAGTAACGGCAGGTGCGTGGCTTGGCGAAGTAACCGAAAATAATCTGCCTCACAAAATAATGCTGCCGTTTAAATTTGAAGGCAGCTACACCGTCAAAAGCATCGAAAAGGAAGGTAATTATACAATAAATCACACCATAGCAGTGGTTACCGACAGCGCCGGCATCGACCGAGACATTACAATGGTTCAGAAATATCCCGTCAAAAAACCCATCACATCCTACAAAGAAAAACCCCGACCGTTTAAAATAATGGAAACAGGCGTGCGAATCTTCGACACCTTTAATCCCATGGCGGAAGGCGGAACAGGTTTTATTCCCGGACCCTTCGGCTCGGGGAAAACAGTGCTGCAACACGCCCTGGCAAAACAGGCTGACGCCGACATCATTATCATGGCTGCCTGCGGGGAAAGAGCCAACGAAGTGGTTGAAATATTTATGGAATTTCCTAAACTCAACGACCCTCGCACGGGTCGCAAACTCATGGAACGCACCATAATCATCTGCAACACATCCAACATGCCCGTCGCAGCGCGCGAAGCCTCAGTATATACGGCTATGACCTTGGGCGAATACTACCGGGCTATGGGACTGAAAGTATTGCTACTTGCCGATTCGACCTCCCGCTGGGCGCAGGCGCTTAGAGAAATGAGCAACCGTCTGGAAGAATTACCCGGAGCCGACGCTTTTCCGATGGATTTATCGGCGATTATTTCAAACTTCTATTCCCGTGCGGGATACGTTGTGCTGAATAACGGCAAAAGCGGCTCCGTTACCTTCATAGGAACAGTGTCGCCGGCAGGCGGAAACCTCAAAGAACCCGTTACGGAATCCACAAAAAAAGTAGCCCGCTGCTTTTACGCCCTGGCGCAGGCAAGAGCCGACAGCAAAAGATACCCCGCCGTAGATTCGCTCGATAGCTATTCCAAATATCTGGAATATCCCGAAATACAGGAATATCTCAACAATACGGTGGAAGAAAACTGGTACGGAAAAGTCGCCGAAAGCAAAAATATAATCCTGAAAGGCAAAGAAGCGGCAGAACAAATAAATATTCTGGGCGACGACGGCGTACCGATTGAATACCACGACCGTTTCTGGAAATCGGAACTCATCGACTTTGTTATCTTACAACAGGATGCGTTCGATAAAACAGATTCCTCAACCCCAATGGAACGTCAAAAATATATGTTGAACTTCGTTATTGACATTTGCAGACAGTATCCTGTATTTGAAAACTACGAAACATGCGCAACATATTACAAAGATTTGATAAACATCCTAAAGCAATTAAATTATTCGGAATTTAAAAGCGAAAAATTTAAAGATTACGAAACGCAGGTTTGGAACAGTATTTCAAAACTTGTTCCGGAACAAAATATAAAATAAGGCGAATGGAAAAGAAAGCATTTCAGAAAGTTTACACACAACTGCAAGCCATAACAAAAGCAACCATAGTAGTTAAAGCGCAGGGAGTCGGCAACGACGAACTTGCAATGGTGGGAGAACGCCTGGCGCAGGTTGTGCGAATTATGGGAGATATGGTTACACTTCAGGTATTTTCCGGAACGGAAGGTATTTCAACCGATACCGAAGTGATATTCCTCGGAGAACCTCCGACATTGAACGTCGGCGACGACCTCGCCGGACGCTTCTTCAACGCCTACGGCAAACCTCTCGAAGGAGGAGCCGAAGTGATTGGCGAAAAACGCGAAATCGGCGGTCCCTCGGTAAATCCCTACCGACGCGAACAACCCTCCGACTATATCCACACCGGCATCGCAGGCATAGACCTGAACAACGCCCTTGTGTCAGGTCAAAAAATACCTTTCTTCGCCGACCCCGACCAGCCTTTCAATCAGGTTATGGCGATGGTGGCGCTGAGAGCGCAGGTCGATAAAATTATTCTCGGAGGAATGGGGCTAAGCAACGACGATTTCCTGTATTTCAAAAAAATGTTTGAAAACGCAGGAGCGCTGGACAGAATAATCTGCTTTGTGAACACCACCGAACATCCTCCTGTGGAACGTCTGCTGATACCGGATATGGCTCTCACCGCCGCCGAATATTTTGCGGTAGATAAAAACGAAAACGTCCTTGTGCTGTTGACGGATATGACACAGTACGCAGACGCATTGAGCATTGTTTCAAACCGTATGGATCAGATTCCTTCAAAAGACAGTATGCCCGGCTCGCTTTATTCCGACCTTTCCAAGATTTACGAAAAAGCAGTGCAACTGCCCGAAGGCGGCTCAATTACTATCATCGCAGTGACGACGCTGAACGATGGAGATATAACCCATGCCGTACCCGACAATACGGGGTATATCACCGAAGGACAGCTGTTTCTGCGTAAAGACAGCGACACCGGCAAAGTTATCGTCGACCCCTTCCGAAGTCTGTCGCGCCTGAAACAGTTAGTCATAGGCAAACAAACGCGGGAAGACCATCCGCAGGTAATGAACGCCGCCGTTCGCCTTTATGCCGACGCCGCCAACGCAAAAACAAAATTGGAAAACGGATTCGAACTGTCGGATTACGATAAAAGATGTATGGGTTTTGCACAGGAATATTCGGAAAAATTGCTCGCCGTGGATTTGAATATCAACGCAACAGAAATGCTCGACCGTGCTTGGACACTGTTCTCAAAGTATTTCCGAAAAGCGGAAGTAAGTATCAAAGACGAATTGATGTCGAAATACTGGAAAGAATAGCGGTCGAATATCTATAAAATCAGAAAAATAAAGGCAGAAAGATGTTTCGTTTTCGGAAAATAAATTTAAACACAAGAAATTAATTTGTATGGCTATAAAATTTCAATTTAATAAAACCTCGCTCAACGAATTGAATAAACAATTGAAAATGCGCACAAAGGCATTGCCTACAATTAAAAATAAAGAATCGGCGCTACGCTTGGAAGTTCAAAAAGCGAAGGAACAAGCCGGAAAATTGTCGGAGGAATTGGAACGTCGAATTTCATTGTATTCCTACATGTCCGGCTTATGGAACGAATTTGACCCGAATCTGATAAAGGTGCGGGATATAAAGCTAAGTTCGACAAAAATCGCCGGCGTACATATTCAGGCGCTTGAAGAGGTTGTGTTCGACATTAAGCCGTATAACCTGTTAGACTGCCCGGTGTGGTACGCCGACGGATTGCAGATATTGAAAAATATGGCAACTGCCGGTATTCAATACGAATTTTGCCTGCAAAAAATCTCCCTGCTCGACCATGCAAGGAAAAAAACCACACAAAAAGTGAATCTTTACGAAAAAGTGCAAATACCGGGCTATACCGAAGCAATACGCAAAATCAAACGCTTTTTGGAAGACGAAGACAATTTGTCGAAATCGGCTCAAAAAATAGTAAAAAAACGTCAGGAAGAGGAGGCCAAAATATGATAACTCCAATGGTTAAATACAGTTTTCTGCTCTATCACAACGACCTGAGCGGCTTTTTGGAACAATTGCAGCAGGCGGGAATGATTCACGTGGAATCGCGGGACGTCAGACCGGACGAGGAAACAAACGCAATACTCCGCAAAGCCGAAAATCTTGATAAGATACGCACGGCGCTCAAAGCGGTGGAACCCAAAAAAGCGAATACCGAAACTCTTGTTCCGTTCAAAGGCAGCGCCGACGTTTTGGCGGAAACCTATCTCGCAGTCACCGACAAAATGGCAAAACTCGACGCCTCAATAAAGAAAACCGAAAAGGACATGGAAGAGGCAACGCCCTGGGGCGATTTTAATGATGACGATATAGAACGCATTTCGCAATTGGGCGTTACGCCGAGATTTTATGCCGCGCCAATCAAACAGTTTATCCGGTACCAGACCGATAAATACGATAAATATACTCTGTACGAAATAAACAGAGATAAACATAAGGTGTATTTTGTAATATTGCAGGATACACCCGATTTTGATTTCGAATTGCAGGAAATTAAGCCGCCTTCGGCTTCTTCTCGGCAATTGTTTGAAGAATTGAACGAATTGCGGGAAGAATACCGGCATTGTTCGACCCAACTGAAAAGTCTGGCTTTATCCGCCGAAATTTTATCGGACGAACGCCGACTGTTGCTCGAACGGATTGATTTCAATACGGCAAAATTAAGCGCCAAAAGCGAAGTCAACGACAGTGTTAAAATGCTGACGGGCTGGTTGCCGAAAGACAGTAAACCGCAGTTTAACGCTTTTCTGGAAACGCAAAATGCGATTTATTTTGCAGAAGAAAAACCGGAAAATCACGAAGAACCGCCGGTATTGCTGAAAAACGGCAAGTTTGCCGCTTTATTCGAACCTTTGACCAAAATGTATTCGCTGCCGAATTACAGGGAATTAGACACTACTCCGTTTCTTGCGCCTTTCTTTATGCTGTTTTTCGGATTTTGTCTGGGCGACGGCGGCTACGGATTGCTTATTGCAATTGCCGCCTCACTGTTGAAATGGAAAATAAAAGACTCTTCAATACGTCCCTTTCTTACTTTAGCCCAGTGGTTTGGTTTGTCCACGCTGTTGTTCGGATTTATCACGGCAACCTTCTTCGGCATCTCAATCAACCAAATTAAACTCGACATGATGGCTGAAAAATATTTTGGTCTTAGCGAGAACTACGGAATGATGATTTTATCCCTGCTGTTGGGAGTTTTCCAGATAATTTTTGCGATGTTTGTAAATGTTGCAAACATTGTTCGCCAACAGGGATGGAAATATTCGCTCCACAAATTAGCCTGGATTGTGGTAATTACGGGAGGCGCGGCTTTATATCTGCTGAAAGATTCCGCCGACAGACTCTCGTTCAACATCACTTTGGCAATATGCGGCTTGGCTGCAATTATTGCATTGTTCTACAATTCGCCCGAAAAAAACATCTTCGTAAATTTCGGCTCCGGATTGTGGACAACATATAATATGGCGTCCGGATTGTTGGGTGATATTCTCTCATATATAAGGCTTTTTGCACTTGGAATGACCGGAGGCATCCTTGGTTCGGTATTCAATAAGCTGGCGATGGACACAGGCGCGGGAATGGATATTCCCGTCGTCAGTCAATTGATTACGCTCGTGATACTTCTGTTCGGACACAGCCTGAATTTTACGCTGAATATCCTTGGGGCGACAATTCACCCCATGCGTCTGACGTTTGTGGAATTTTATAAAAACGAAGGATTCGAAGGCGGAGGATTCCCGTTTAAATTATTTAAAAAATCTTGATGAAATTAATAATAAACTAAATAATAAAATATTATGACAGCAATTTTATTGGCATACATTGGAATAGCCATCATGTTGACACTAACCGGCGTTGGTAGTGTATATGGAATTACGATAGCAGGAAACGCTTCTGTGGGAGCTTTGAAAAAAAATCCGGGAGCGCTCGGAAATTTTCTTGTATTAAGCGCTTTGCCCAGTACGCAGGGATTATACGGCTTTGTGGGATTTTTTCTGTTACAGGACAGACTTACAAATGAAATCACACCGCTCGTGGGAGCTGCTATTTTTGCAATAGGAATAGTACTGGGAGTCATCGGATTGTTATCCGCAATACGTCAGGGACAGGTTTGCGCAAGCGGAGCCGCCGCAATCGGCAACGGACATAAAGTGCTGGTTCCAACATTGACTATAGCCGCCTTCCCCGAATTATACGCCATCATAGCGCTATTGGTAGTGATATTGGTCAACGGAATGTTACCCGAATTACCGGTCTGAGGAAAGGGAGAAGGTTAGACGGTAGGATAATGTCCTCTGTTCGCATCGCGACCCCTAACAGGAGCCACCCCTACCACCTCCAACAGGGGGTTTGAACTCTGTTGGGGTGGTTGTCCACTTTAAGGGGTAATAAGGACTTTAAGGTCTCTAAGGACTTTAAAGTCCTTAGAGACCTTAAAGTCCTTAGATGAAGGCGACACACCGCTTGCGCGGATTTGTAATCCGTGCGCAGAAAAGCGAGAAACGGATGCGGTGGCACGGGTTACAAACCCGCGCAAGCGGGACACCTAACAGGGTTCAAAACCCTGTTAGGGGTAATAAGGACTTTAAGGACTCCGCTCGCGCGGATTTGTACTCCATGCGTCCCCGCCGATGTGCGTGAAACAGCGATGAACAGACGCTGCGGCACGGGTTGCAAACCCGCGCCGACGGAACATGACAGTCGCACTCGGTCGTTTGTGGGTGTCGCACTCGGTCGTGTGTGAGTGTCGCACTACCGGTCGAACGGTTGTAACGTTACAAAAATTTAGCTCTGTTTATCGCACTAAAAAAAGTTGCCGGAGATTATCCGGCAACTTTATCAAAAATTAACAAAATATTA
>JAISRS010000433.1 GCA_031273485.1 Prevotellaceae bacterium | reverse complement strand
AGCGCTAAATTACTTTTAGTTATTTATTTGTTTCGGGGTATTCGATTCTGGCGTGAAATATATTTTTCAATTTATATTTTATCACCTGTTTAGCGAGATTTATTTCTTTGAGCGTAATATTTGAATCGTTATACAATCCATCGGAATACTGTCGTTCTATAATTTTGTCAACCATAGCGTTTAACGATTGTTCGTTGGGATTGGGCAGGCTGCGCGATGCGGCTTCGCAAGAATCCGCCATCATTACCGAAACCATTTCTTTGGTCGAGGGATTTGGACCCGGATAACTGAATTTGGACACTGCCTCCACATCATCGGGATTGGCGCTAAGATATTTTGCATAAAAATAATGCACTTTCGATTTTCCGTGATGACTTGTTATAAAATCAATAATTGCATTAGGCAGGTGATGTTTACGGGCAAGTTCCACTCCGTAGGTAACATGTTCGATGATGATTTTTGCGCTCTCTTCGGGGCTGATTTTGAGATGCGGACTGATATTCGACAGTTGATTTTCAATAAAAAAAACGGGATTTTTCATTTTACCGATATCGTGATATAATGCTCCGGCACGCACTAACAAAGGGTCGCCGCCAATTTCCCTGATAACGGCTTCGGCTATGTTTGCCACCTGCAGGACATGTTGAGCTGTTCCCGGCGCTATTTCGGTCAATTCGCGCAATAATTTACGGTTGGTATCGGAAAGTTCAACAAGGCGGGATACGGACACAAATCCGAAAAGACTCTCGAACAAAAATGTGAACTGATATAAAATTATCACCAGCAAACAATTGATAAACAATAAACACGGAACAAACCACGTAAGATCTTCCAGATTACCTTCATGCAGCAGTTTCAGAGAGGTATATCCTGTGAGGTAAACCGCAAAAATCAAGAATCCGATAAGAAACAATTGTCCTCTTTCGTAGCTTTTTTTGAAGCCAATCACTGCCGTGACGCCTGCCAGGGAGTTTATGAATATAAATTCAAAACTGTTGGGTACAAAATTGCCGATTATGACTGTCATGAAAAAGTGTATAAAAATCGCCGGACGCGAGTAAAAAAACGAGGATACATATATCGGAACAATTGTCAGCGGCAGTGCATAAATAAACATCGGATACAGTTTTGATATTTGCAGGGCGAGGATGATAAATCCCGTCAGGAGCAGAACAATGAATATCATACATTTAGTGTCGGTGAGCATTGACCTGCGAAATGTCATCAGCAACGCTACAACGCATCCCATGCACATAAGTATAAAGAGCAAACGACCGGATGTTGTGAGGATTATGTTTTCTTCTACAGTGTTTTTTTCGTATTCCCTTTTCAGCGACGACAGTATTTTAAACGCTTCGGGCGTAGTTTGTTCGCCTTTCTCAATGATTTTTGTTCCTTCGGTCACCATTCCTTCCGTAGGCAATATTGCGTTAATGTTTTTTTGCCTGATTTTGGATGTAAGCGACTCATCAAAAGTCAAGTTAGTGATAATAAACCGTGATAGATTCAAATTCTTCACATATTTTGTCAAATCATCGTCATTTACTGTTTTTAGCGCCGTATTTTGCAGATATTCACAGGCTGAACCCGGGGTAAACAATTCGGATACGGGGATTTCTTCATAAGTATTTCCTCTCACTATTGCTATTGATTTGCTTTTCAGTTCGGAATATTTAAAATCTTCGATAATGCCTCGTTTGTATAAGGAAATGAACGGATTGTGTAATATGGAAAACAATCTTTCGCCTTGCTCCGATTTGGTTTGTTCTTTCAGCATATTTAACTGTTTAATTACTGATAAAGAATCGAGTACAAAGTAATGCAATGATTTTTCGGAAACAAGTCTTCTCTCTTCCAACAGTTCCGCATCTGTTTTATAAACAGGGAAATCGAACGGGGCATTAAAATCTTCGTGCATCCATGGTTGTCCCTGATGAAATTCGTATTTGAATTTTCCGCCTGTTGGTATAAAAAACAATATCGCAATGGAAGCTATAAAGAACAGTATTAAAGCTTTTCTAAATTCCACGATATTTATTCTGCTACTCATTCTTTCTTAATTTCAATATCGGTTGAATACTCCAACAAAAAACAACCGTCATTGATAAAACCATCATTGATATTGTTTTGTTTGAATTTATATTGCGATTGAAGTAAGGTTGAGTTAAATTCGGTGAAACATTCGGTAAACGAGGTTCCGTATTTTTTCAATGCTGCTGCAAAATAGTACAATACGTCATAACCGTGAAAGGCGTATCCTTCCGGTTCGTCGTTATATGCTCCTCGATATGAGCGCACAAATTGTTTCACTCTTTCATCCTTATAATCAACAAAAAACGGTTGCGCAAGATGAAGGTTCAAGTCATAGTATAAAGACCATTTAATGGAACGGAAATCACGCCATCTCTCTCTGCCGTAAACAATTATTTGGCTTTTTGAAAGATCTAATCTGACAAGAAGATCGGACACAAAAGGTTCGATATTGGAACAGACAAAAACGATGTTTTGCCGGTTTTCATCAAGAACGTTTTTAAAATGTGATCTGTTTAATTCCAGTCCCATAACATGTGTATGTTCTTTGAACTTTCCGAATCGCGCTTTCAGCGCCGATCTGTAGTTTTCCAGCATCACGCTGTCACACTTTTCGGGTTTTATCAATATTGGCGTTATGTTGTTATCGTACTGCTTGCTTGTGAGTTTTTTATAGATTGTTTCGTCGGACGGATATACTTGTATCACGTATGGATTGCCTGCGATAAGTGATTGAGCTTTACTTTCGTGTGGAATAACGAGTTTGATTCTGTTTTCCATGGCAAAGGGGGCAAGTTTGTTGAGATGAGTAAGCGACAGTGGCGCTATTATAATGTCGGATTTGATCAATTGCGGCGATTTAAGCGCTTTGTTCACGTCTTTTCCAACGTCAAAAACGCATAAATTTATGGATAATCCGTTGTTTTTCATTTCTTCAACAGCAAGCAAAGCTCCCTGGAGAAACGCAATTCCGTTTAAATCATTTGTTCCGTTTTCTTTTTTAATGGACACAACGATGGAGATATTAAATACTGTGCCTGATTTATATACATATTCTCTGCAATTGCTGTATCGTCCTTCCTCCGATTCGTTTGTGCTTTGCCCCGTCTGCGGAGTGGTTTTGTTATCGCCTCCCCAATCGAATGTTAGCACCGAATTAACCCGCGATGATTTATTTTCCTGTTTTTCTTTCTCTTTCTCCTGCTTCTCTCTCTCTTTTTCTTTGTTTTTATCTTTTTTCTCCTGTTTTTCGGTTGTTTCCAACTGTGCTATTCCCTGTTTCGGCACAGGGATACGTATCTCGGAATTGAATCCGGGCTTATTGTCTATCCCCGGATTAATAGCTTTAATATCATCAACATCAGTTTTAAATTCTTTTGCAAGACTTTTCAGTTTATCGCCCTGTTTTACTTTGTAAAGCACAAATGACCATCTATCGTGAGGATATTTGTCGATAAATCGACTGTAATCAGGGACAACTATTTTTTGTCCTGCTTTTATTTTTTCAATATCAGAGATATGCCGATTAACTTCCAGAATTTCTGATACCAGAACTCTGTAGTTTGATGCAATTTGTCCAAGTGTTTCACCTTTTTGTATGGTGTGAATATAGTAGAACAGCGTCGCCGCCTTATATCTGTCCTGCGATATTTGCGACAGAATGTTTTCGCTGTGCAGCAAAAATATAACTGTAACAAACAATATATTAAGCCTAAACTTCATAAATTAAAACCCGTTTTTATACATAATAATCGCGGCAAAGATATTAAAAAATATTGTTTAGCTATTAAAACTAATCCAAAAGCACGAATTTTTATTTGTCGCCGCAGGTCTTTTTGTCACCGAATTAAACGAATTAGCCCCCGCCTCCCAAGGGGGAGTCCTGCGGATTTTTTGAATTATCCACGAATTACACGTTTTTTTTATCCACGAATTACACGAATTACACGAATTTAAAATCCTGCGGATTTTTACGAATTACACGAATTTTTGGCTAAATCTTATTTTGAGGCGCTATGGATGGAGTTCCCTTCGGGCTGTCGCTACGCCGAAGCTACGCAGACTTCCGTTCTACGTAGCTGTCATTGCTACGGCGCAGCCGGAAGCAATAGCACCTCAAAATAAGATTTAGCCACTAAACGGTAACATCATCGAAGTTGTATGCAAATTGTATGTACATTAAAAAAATACGGTTACAATTTTTTTTGTAACCGTTTGATTTTAAGTGTCGGGGTACCAGGACTCGAACCTGGGACCCCCTGCTCCCAAAGCAGGTGCGCTAGCCAACTGCGCCACACCCCGAATTAATAAATTTGCGGGTGCAAAGGTAGTAAAAAAACTTATA
>JAISRS010000089.1 GCA_031273485.1 Prevotellaceae bacterium | reverse complement strand
CCTTTGACTACGTCGAACTTACGTTTCAGGCAGAGAACATACGGGTACTTTTCCGCAGGTCGATGACCTGCGGTTATGAAAATCAAGCCCTTCGGGCTGCTTGGCGACCTTTTCGTTCGCATTGCTACGGCGCAGCCGGAAGCAATAGCACCTCAAAATAAGATTTAGCCAAAATTCGTATGATTTATGATAATAAATAAAATGTTATATCTTTGCTACGTTTATAAAATAAAAGATATTATAACATGGATAAACAGAAAGAAATAGTAAAGCAATTTGTTTCAGGAGAAAACATTCATATTGCACCTCTTGGAGCAGGACATATCAACGATTCGTACAAGGTGTCGATAGACGGAAAAGAGTATGTTTTGCAGAAAATCAATCACGCAATATTTAAAAATGTACCCGAACTGCAGAATAATATTATTCGGGTAACCTCCCACATTAAAGCTAAACTCACCGAAAAAGGCGTAACAGACATAGAACGGAGAGTTTTAAATCTTATTCCTGCAAAAAACGGGGATTTTTTTTACAAGGACAATGAGGGTAATTATTGGAGATTGATGGATTTTATCAAAGACAGTAAAAGTTTCGATAACATCAGTCCCGCACTGGCTGAAAAAGCAGGGGAAGCATTCGGCGAGTTTCAGAATATGCTTGCGGATATGCCGGGAGAACCTCTTTATGAAACTATCCCTGACTTTCATAACATGGAAAGCAGATTGAAAACTTTTAGAAAATCCGTGAAAGACAATCTCGCAGGACGACTGTCGAAAGTGCAAAATCTGGTTGATGAAATTGAAAAACGCGCCGAAGAAATGTGTCTTCCCGAAAAATTACACAGAGAAGGTAAACTCCCTAAACGCACAAATCATTGTGATACAAAAGTAAATAATGTGCTGTTTGACGCCGCCGGCGAGGAGGTTTTATGCGTTGTGGATTTGGACACTGTTATGCCTGGTTATGTGTTGTCCGACTTTGGCGATTTTATGCGCACAGGCGCTAACAACGGAGAAGAAGACGACCTCAATCTCAATAACGTATCAATAAATCTCCCGATATTTGAAGCATATACAAAGGGATATTTAAAAGCGGCAAAAAAGTTCCTTACCGAAGTGGAAATCAATAACCTCGCTTTAGGCGCCAAACTGCTCACATATATGCAAACAGTGAGATTCTTAACAGATTATTTAGACGGAGATATTTACTATAAAATCAAAAGTCGGGAACATAATCTGGAACGTTCGCTGGCTCAATTCAAACTGTTGCAAAGCATGGAAGAAAATTTTTCCGAAATGCAAGATATTGTGAAAAAAGCGGCAGAATAATTTAGTTATTGATTCGAAAATTAACGTCGCAAGATTTTATTTAAACAAATATTTTGCGTCCTTTGCTTGTTGTTTCTCCGGTGTTTCGCCGATTAAACGCACTGGAAAACAGTTATGTGAAGGACGCAAAAATTGTAAAAAACAAATAAACAATTCAGCAAAAACAAGTATATAAATTCAATCAATGATTTCTGCAAACCAACCGGTTAATCCCGGCATTGTTTCTGTTGAAAATTCAAACAAACTTTTGACCACCTCCGACGGTTCTTCCACCTTACTGAACTCAAACACAGGAGAAACGTATCATTCAATGGAAGGCGCAGTAATGGAATCCAAACATGTATATGTATCTCCGACATTCGATACATTTAAAAACCGTGAGAAAATCAACATTTTGGAAGTAGGATTCGGAACAGGTCTAAATACTCTCATAACATTCTTAGAATCGGGAAAAAGCAATATCGCCGTTTATTATGAAACATTAGAACCTTATCCCATACCGGAATCTGCTTGGAGTACGCTTAATTACCCCTGCATACTTGGCGGCGAAGAACAGTTCTCCGGTTTTCACAAATGCAAATACGATACCTTCGTAGAATATCAACATTTTGTATTTGTTAAAAGATGCTGCAAAATCGAAGATTTTGTTTCCGACAATCATTTTGACGCTGTTTATTTCGACGCATTTTCGCCAAATGTCCAACCTGAAATGTGGACTGTAGAAATATTTAATAAAATATATCAACTCCTTAATAATAAAGGAATATTATTGACGTATTCGGCAAAAGGAATCGTGAAAAAAGCATTACGAAATGCCGGATTCAAAGTCGTCCGCTTGAACGGAGCAGGTCACAAACATCACATGCTGAAAGCCATAAAACACGAAATTATTACGGATTTTTGATAGTGGGGAAAATATTCAGGAATTAGCTAAGAATAAGAATATAGAATTGCTAAAACGATTACTCCTGTCAGGGTGAAACTTCCCCTGTCTGAGCTGACAATTAACAAAACGATGATACTCACTGCGCAACACAGATTCATAGCGCCTCTCTTTGACGAACAATTCCGGAATAGGGTCTCCCAATGACGAAGTCAGGAGCGACATGCCAGATTTGGCGGCGGATTGGTTTTAACCCATGTAACAACATTCAAAATCCTAAATTCCAATTCATTAAGCATCTGAGCAATGGAAAAAATATTGTGAAACGTTCCGCTTATCCAGATTGTGCCGTTTTCTTTGAGTTTATTACGGACTTCTTTAAGCCATCGATAATTAAAATTGTTTACAAAATCATATCCTTTCGAGCTGTCCCATGTTTCTTATATACTTCAAATTCTTTAATAATAGAAATATATGGTCATTCGGACATCCGCTTTCTTCAAAGTGTTTTTCTTCATCCTCCCATAAATAATCAATTACTTTTCTGAGATTTTCCACATAATCCGGTTTAAAAATAGCGTAGCATTTTAATCTGTCTTTTGAAAAGCCCGCTGCTTCAATCCAAGTGTTATCTTTATATAAATTGGTCAATGCTTCTTTTTGGGTTGCCCCATATTCAATGCCAATTATCTGTAAATTTTCCATTTCACTGCCATTTGGAGAAATGGTGTATCCTTCATCTGTATAAAAAATAAAAAGTGCCATTATATAAGTTGTTTTACTTGTGATAACTCAAACATTTTCGAATGTTGATTGGAAATATCGTCATAATTGACAAAACCAATACGTTTTTTTATGGGATTAAATATTGTCTTACTCATAATATCATTAAACTGTTTTTTGCGCGATTCTGCTGCAATGATATAAAAACATGCAAAGTAGTCCTGTAACTCAAAAAATTTCGTCAATGAATTTTGAATATCGGTTGAATGTTCTACTTCAAAAAAAGAATGCGGTAATTTACGCTCATTAAACCAGACGACATCAACGGTTGTTGCTCGACGAAGAATTTCAGGATAGGTAAAATCGTAAATTTTATCTAATGTAACTAATTCTTTTAACGGCTTTTCTAAAAACAAACGATTTTTATCCTGTCGTGGAACATACGTTTGCAAACCTTTCATATTACCAATTTCAACAACCAACCC
>JAISRS010000069.1 GCA_031273485.1 Prevotellaceae bacterium | reverse complement strand
CCTGAAAGGTCGGATTTTCATAACCGCAGGTCGGAGACCTGCGGAATAACCAGCGATATACTCCTGCCTGAAAGGCAGGACTAAAACATCAAAATCCTGCCTTTCAGGCAGGGTTTGTCGAGGATGTTCCTGCCCGCAGGTCGCTGACCTGCGATTATGAATATCCTGCCTTTCAGGCACGGTTATGCACAAAACCAAACCGCACGGAGTATAAATAGGTATTTAGGGGTAATTTTGCGGATAATCATTTTAAATAATGTTTGACGTGATAGATTAATAAATAACATTATGCTGATAAAATTCAAAAATCTTTCGGGCGAAGAACATCAACTCTTTGCCTTTGCCGATACCCACGGCAACCATCGTCAAATCATCGTTCCTGACGACGTGGAAACGGTTATCTTTGCGGGCGACGCCTGCGAGGCGGGCGACCAAAACCAACTGGAAGATTTCTTCGCGTGGTTTTCCGCACTTCCCGCTAAAAACAAACTGTTCGTGCCCGGCAACCACGACCTGCCGTTTGAGTTTGCCCCCGATTTTGCAAAATCAATGGTTCCCGAGAATGTCATTTTCCTCGAAAACGAAAGCGTTACATTAAACGGCATACGCTTTTACTCGTTGCCTGTGCGTCCGTGGATGCACGCCCCGCTCTATCTTCCTTCCGGTGTTGACGTGCTGGTTACGCACGGTGCGCCGCAGGGAATATTGGACAAAGGCTTCGGCTGTACCATTTTGCGTCATCTGGTTGATTTAGCAAAACCTGAAATCCACTTGTTCGGGCATTTGCATTTTTCGGGCAGACAATGGATGCAGGAAGGAGAAACACAGTTTTACAATGTGGCAGTGGGGGCATAAAAAATTATACAGTGCCGTCATTTGTCGTAGTATTGTCGTACCTTTGCAGAAAATAAACCATCATAATCATGAAAAAGAAGAAGAATATTGAGGAAAACCTCAAAGAAAAGGAAGAAAGAGAGTTCTCATTCGGCAGGTTATATGGAATTGCCTCCAACACTACGGAACAGGCCATTGAACACTATCTGAATGTGTTGAAAATAAACCCGGATCGTATAGACGTCCATTTCCTTCTCGGGAAAGCTTATGTACAACATGCCGTACGGTATTTTGAAAGAGTAATCGCTTTCAATCCCGACGATGCCGATGCGCATTGTTATTTGGGCAATGCTAAGGCAACGGCGGGACATTGTTGGCACGCATGCAGGGAATTGGAGAAAGTGTTCGAAATCAACCCTGACGATGCGGATGCCTGCTACGACCTGAGCAACAATTACCGGAAAACGGGCGAGCATGATAAAGCGGCTGAATATCTGCAAAAGGCAATGGACATAGAAACAAAAATGGAAGAAACGCTACGCAACCTGCCGCAGGCTTCGTTTGCCGGCATGGCGCAAGACAACTTACCGGCAGCGACGAAAATAAAAAAGGCAAAGACTTTATATAATAAAGGTATGGCTCATCAGGAACAGGATAATCATACGCAGGCTATCAAGTGTTTTCAGGCAGCAATTAAAGCCAATCCCGCTTGTGCGGATGCCTGTTACCGGCTGGCGCTCTCTTACGACAAAAGGCGTAACCGTTATTTGTTACAGCAATATTGTCTGAAAGCCATCGAAATCAACCCCGCCCACACAGACGCATGGTTAAAACTGGCGAATATGGTCAGGGACGACGATGCAATATACCTTCAATATCTGCAAAAAGTTGTAGAAATTGAAGCGCGCGACGAAACCATAGACGAGATGATAGGTATTTATAAAAAGCGTGGCGACAGTGAACAGGTGATTGCATGTTACCAAAAACGGTTGGAAAAACATCCCGGCGATACGGCCGTTCTTGACCGGTTCGCTCTCGAATACCGCGCCCAGAACCAACCGGAAAAAGCAATAGACTGTTTTCGGAAAATATTGGAAAACCACCCTCAATATGCAAGAGCGTATGTTAAGATGGGGTATATTTACGCGGATATGGGCGATGAAAATAACGCCGCCGAGTGTTTTCGACAGGCGGAACAATTGGGCAATCTTCGCGCCCGGGCTTGGCTGGCAGGAGATGAAATATCGAAAAGCCGGAAAGCGAAATTTGCCACACTCGTCAAAAAATGTACGTGGGCAGCTGTCGAACCCGTTTTTGTCAAAGAATATCCGAAGTTGGAAAAAGATACGAACGATTACGATTTGATTTTTTATCAACTGCAAAATCTCACGCCGGTCGAAAACGGGGAGGATATGTCCATTCATATCCATCAAGATGATCACAAGTATGTGATGGCTTATAAAAACCATCCGCAAACACCGGAAGAAGATCAGACTTATGATCTATCCCTTACTCCGTGGGGAGATTGGTTGGGGATGGATATTGCCGGAATAACCATTGAGGATTACAGCGATGAAGAAATCATCAGCCATTGCCTGTGGGAGATGACTTTCTATGGCTATTCGCAGAAAAGCATTCAAAAAGAGGTGGAGGGATGGAGAAAATCGGAAAAGGAAACACAGGAAGCAGAACAGAAATTTCCCAATGTGAAGAAAGAACTGAAAAACGCAAAAAAGCTTAAAAAATAATTTCACATCCGCCGCCCTATATTTTCAAAGAAATAAACATGAATAATTTTGCCGCCATAGATTTTGAAACGGCCAATTACAGCCCGTCAAGCGTTTGCAGCGTGGGCGTGGTCATTGTGCGCAACGGACGGATGGCCGAAAAAATGTACCGCCTTATCCGTCCCGAACCGGAATGGTACTCGTATTGGAACACGCGCATCCACGGATTGACAGCCGAAGATACGGCAAATGCGCCCGTGTTCCCTGATGTTTGGGCGGAAATCGCTCCGAAAATCGTTGGGTTGCCTTTAGTGGTGCACAACAGTCCTTTCGACGAGGGATGCCTGCAGGCGGTGCACCGCGTTTACCAAATGGATTATCCCGATTATAAATTTCATTGCACTTGCCGAGCCTCGCGGAAAGTTTGCGGTCAAACGCTGCCCAATCATCGGTTACAGACGGTTGCGGCGCATTGCGGGTACGATTTGAAGGAACATCATCACGCTTTGGCGGATGCGGAAGCCTGCGCGTGGATAGCGATGCGGATAATAGAATAATTTAAAATGCAATCGCTATGAAAGTATTTATCTCTGGCTCAATAATCTTAAAAACGTTGGGGGAGATTGAAATTGACTACCTTGATACAATTATTGAAGGGAAGTGTACTGTATTGATTGGCGATGCAAATGGCATGGACAAAGCGGAGCAGCAATACCTTGCCGAGCAAAATTACCCTTCGGTTATTGTTTGTTTTTCGGGCGACAAAGTGAGAAACAATATCGGCAATTGGCAAACAAAGCACATTCCCAATCCCGAAAATCGGGCAGGAAGGGCACGTTATCAGCTTAAAGACCATGCAATGGCTGACGACTGCGACAGCGCACTGATGTTTTGGGATGGCAAAAGCAATGGCACCAAACATAATATGAATTATTTAAAAGAACTTGGCAAATACTATCTATTTTTAAGCAGAGCCGGAAAAGTACTTGGAATCGGCAACAAAAATAAAATGAATGGTATGATACCTTTTTAAAAACAAATTTTAATACCTCTATTCATTATGCAAATAGTATTCCTTTCCGACACCCACAGTCAGCACCGTTCTTTGCAAAACCTTCCGGCTGCCGACCTGATTATACATGCCGGCGACGTATCTACGGCTGGCAATGGCTTAGCCGTCAATGATTTTATTGATTGGTTCGGCTCGCTGGATTATAAGTACAAAATTTTTATCGCCGGCAATCATGATTGTTGTTTAGATGGCACAGCAAGGGAACGGATACAAAAATTTCTGCCCTCGAATATGCACTACCTCTACAATTCCGGCGTGGAAATAGAGCACGTCAAGTTTTGGGGCATTCCCTTTTTTATGTCCTGCGAATTGAGGATAGCGCATTATCGGCGCGCTTTGGGAACCATTCCATGCGATACCGATGTCCTGATTACCCACCGGCCGCCTTTCGGCATTTTGGATAAATCTGCTAATATTCAGTACGGTTGTTCCGATTTGCTAAAAACAGTTCGGAAAATCTGCCCGCGCTATCATCTGTTTGGACACATTCACGACGCTTGCGGCATTTACAAACATCACAACGGCACTACGTTTATCAATGGCGCCATCCTGAATGAACATTATCAGCTCGTGAACGAGCCGCGTATATTGGACATCTGAAATATTTCAAGACCACGACATAATTTGGCGTAGTTGAATTGTAACTTTGCGAAAATTTTAATTCAAAAAAATGGAAGAACAAGACAAACAATTTGAAGACTATATCAAAACGAGTCTGAAAGAGAGAGAAAAATTAGAAACATATACTGTCGAACAGTTGGAAGCCATGATTTTAAGCCGTTGGAATGCTTCGGAAACTGTGGACGATGAACTTGAAGATTATTTATCCGCAAGAAAGCGGAAAATCAACGACGCCTTTGAATGGACGCCTGATAATATTGAGAAATTGCTCCGTCTGAATCAAAAATTGATTGGCTGTTTCGAAAAGTTGAGAGATGAGGCAAAGTCAATAGTAAAAACATTTCAAAAACGCATAAAAGAAAAAGACGAGTTCTTGCACGATTTTGATATAGAGGCAAGAATTACGCCGTATATTTATGTGCCGGACGAAAACGGGAACCTCAATGAAGCGGAATTGGGAATGGAAAGAATTTTGACGGATAGTTTGAATGAATATACTGTACTCTATCACTGGTATGATGTAGAGGGTGAAAATATAGGTGATATGCTGTATTTGGACAAAGAACAAAATTGGAACGACGACCCACAATTCGAGGGCAAATTTGATGGACATTTCATTTCGCAGAGCATCCACGATTTGTATGACCATACCTGTTGGAGTTTTCTGGATATACTGAAAATAAATCATTTATGGGCAGATCTGCGGGTTGTTCATCAACATTTTGAAGACATATAAATATATGAGTAGATTGAGACGCAGATAATGAAATCATTTACAATGCAATGGATATGAACGTATTTATTTCAGGCTCAATAAGCTTAAAAACGCTGGAAAAAATTGAAATTGAATACCTTGATGCAATTGTTGAAAGGAAGCGTACTATCTTAATTGGTGATGCAAATGGCATGGACAAAGCGGTGCAGCAATACCTTGCCGAGCAAAATTACCTTTCGGTTATTGTCTATTTTTCGGGCGACAAAGTGAGAAACAATATCGGCAATTGGCAAACAAAGTACATTCCCAATCCCGAAAATCGGACAGGAAGGGAGCGCTATCAGCTTAAAGACCATGCAATGGCTGACGACTGCGACAGCGCGCTGATGTTTTGGGATGGAAAAAGTAAAGGCACCAAACACAATATGGATTATTTGAAAAAACTTGGCAAAAACTATCTTTTTTTAAGCAGAGTAGAGAAAGAACTTGGCGTTGGCAACATAATAAAATAAAAATTGATGATGAATAAGGCAGATAACTTTATCCTCATTGAGTCATTCAAGTATGACAACAAAGAATTGATAGAATTTCAACAGTTTGACAAACGAGGAAACCTGTTGGAACATAAGACCCGTATTCAATTGGAAAAAGAATGGGAAGAAGAAGCAAAACAGGAAATACCGGATGATCAAGAGTCAGAATTTTTTGACGAAGCCAACCAATACCGGGTGAGTATTTCTAATTTTTGGGAGTCTGGAATTCAATATAAATGCTTGGACAAATCATTTTTGGACGAAAACGGCAGAGTGTTTAAGCATGAACATTACGAAAATGGAGAGTTGGCCTGTTCTGTTGTTCACGAATTTGACGGGAAAGGAAATCACATAGCGATAGTGTGGCGCAACGCCGCTCTGCAAAAATTTATACATAAGGATTATATAAAGAAATGGAACAGGAAGACCAAAGAATTAGGTTTTATGCTAAGCACCGGATAAAAAAGCGACAGTGATGAACCAAAAAACAAATAAAAAATCAGCGACAAAAGCCGCAACTTCCGGCAAGGCAGGAGAACTTGAATGGAACTTTGTCAATGGCGTTTTAACCATTAGCGGCGACGGCGAAATATCCGATTATGACGATTATACTTCTTCGACGTCGAAGTATAAAAGGCACACGCCGGATGGCAAGATATACACGCCGGACGAACATCGTTCTCCCTGGTATCCTTTTCGGGAAAAAATCACGAAGATTGTTTTCAATGGTAATATCACAAAAAAAAGCCTTTATGTTTTCCACGGTTTTGAAAATCTTTCTTCGGTTACATTCGAGAACCATACTTTTCTGAGTAATTATGATGATATTATAGACCGAACCATGCAAGGTTATACGCTTGTTGATATTTGGAATATCGACAGTTGGTTTATTGAGCAGATATATCGCATGTTGCAGGAGTTAAGACAAAAATCATACGGATTCGGTTCGAAAGAGTGGGTCACAATTGTTGAACGGATGACTTTTTGTTTCAAGGAGGCGAATAAAGAAACTTGCTCGGTGAAAAACGAATTTGAAGCGGAATATTTCAATTCTATGCCGGAAAGGAAAATTGAACTTGAAAAATCATATTATGGTAAAAGAGAGGAAATTGAAAGTTACCGGGAAGCGATGCTAAACGAAGGATTGGAATTGTTCTGCAAACATTTCCGGAGTTTATGGTGGTGAAATAGTGCACTGTAACATGATTTAGTACAAATTCATTGTATCTTTACAGAAAATTTCAATAAAATATGACACTAAAAGAGATAATACAAAAATGTTCATGGGAAGAAGTAAAACCTTTCGTCCTAAAACTAATTACCAGGCACGAGGATAGTATTGATTTGTTTGAATGTGCCTTTCTTGACCTTCAATCAAGAGAAGCAGAGAATATCACTACCGAGTACGACAAAATTGTGGTTAGTGAAGATGGAGGTGCCAGTAGATATATAGGAGAAACAAGATGTGGATTAACAGATGGCGCATGGAACGAAAGTTTGATATTAGATATAGAAGCTCCTGAAATGCCGGAAGCGAAATTGTTAGCGCACATTCTTTGGGAAATGACGTATCATGGTTTTTGTGAAGAACAAATCAATTGTTATTGGGAAAATTGTTTACATAGAGGGAATGAATCAGAAGAAGAAACGGAAGTAGAATTAACCCCCAAGCGAGGTAAGAATCGAAAATATGGATTTTCCGACGAGCAAGGCAATATCGTAATCCCTTGCATCTACGAGAAGGTTTCTCCATTCGGCGAAGGTTTGGCTATTGCAGTGGATAAAGAAAAAGGACGCAGAAAATATATTGATTCGACAGGCAGGGTTATGCTTAATATCGCCTGCGACAGCGCCACAATATTCGAATACGGTATCGCTTTTATCCGGCAACAAGAGAAATGGGGCGCTATCAACAAGGAAGGTAATTTGGTAGCCCCTTGCATTTACGACTATTATAGTAGTCGTTATGAAAACAAGATTTTTTTTGTAAAAGACAAGAAAATTATTTCCATAACAAGCCCAACAGGAGCAATAAAAGAGTGACACGACATGCAAGATTTCGTAGCCATAGATTTTGAAACTGCCAACGGCAAGCGGTCGTCGGTTTGTAGTGTGGGGGTGGTAATTGTGCGCAACGGACAGATTGTCGAAAAAATTTACCGACTTATCTGCCCCGAACCGGAATGGTATTCTTATTGGAACACGCGGGTTCACGGATTGACTGCTAAAGATACGGCAAATGCGCCCGTGTTTCCCGATGTTTGGGAAGAGATTGCGCCGAAGATTGCCGGTTTGCCATTGGTGGCTCACAACAGTTCTTTCGACGAGGGTTGCCTGCGGGCGGTGCATCGCGTTTACCAAATGGATTATCCCGATTATGAGTTTCATTGCACTTACCAAACCGCACGCCGTATTTTCGGCAAAACGCTGCCCGACCATCAGTTACAAACTGTTGCGGAGCATTGCGGCTATGATTTGAGCAACCATCATCACGCTTTGGCAGACGCCGAAGCGTGCGCATGGATTGCGATGCAGATAATAGAATAATTTTCAACACTTCGATCTATTATGCAAATAGTATTCCTTTCCGACACGCACAATCAGCACTCTGCTTTGGCCAATCTTCCTGCTGCCGACATGATTATACATGCCGGCGACATATCCATGGCGGGTAGCGCCGCGGAAGTCATGGATTTTATTGATTGGTTTGACTCGTTGGATTATCAGTACAAACTTTTTATCGCCGGCAATCATGATTATTGTTTGGATGGCAAAGCAAGGGAACGGTTACAAAAATTTCTGCCATCGAATATGCACTATCTCTACAATTCCGGCGTAGAAATAGAGCATATCAAGTTTTGGGGCATTCCTTTTTTAATATCCTGCGAATTGAGGATAGCGAATTATCGTAGCGCTTTGGAAAACATACCACGCGATACCGACGTCCTGATTACCCACCGGCCGCCTTTCGGCATTTTGGACAAATCGGCTAACATTCAGTACGGTTGTCCCGATTTGCTGCAAACAGTTCAGAGAATTTGCCCGCGCTATCATCTGTTTGGACATGTTCACGACGCTTGCGGCATTTACAAACCTCAGAATGGCGCCACGTTTATTAATGGCGCCATTCTGAATGAAAATTATCAACTTGCAAACGAGCCGGTTCGATTTGAACTCTGCGACTAACGATTAAAGCCAATCGGCCGGCTATTTTTGGTCAGCATTTCATTTTGACAATGAAATATCAATGTTTCCAGCGTAGGCTCTTGCCCCGAAATAATGCTGTCCACCGTGCATTTACGGGCAATGTTTTCGATTTGTCCGCCGCTGAAATCGTAACGGCTCGCCAACTCTTTCGCTTCTTGTTCGGAAAGCGCGGGGATGATGGATTGCCAGATTGATTTCTTCGCATCAGGACCGGGCTTTTTAAACTCTATTTTGTACAGGAAACGTCGCTCAAAAGCTTTGTCGAGATTTTGCGTAAGGTTGGTTGTGGCAACCATTATACCGTCGAGATTTTCCATTTCCTGGAGGATAATGTTCTGAATGGCGTTTTCTGTCTTGTCAATTGAGCTATGGCCTATTTCCTGTCGTTTATTAATCACGGCGTCGGCTTCGTTGAAAAGCAGAATCGGCGCGATTTTCGCCTCTTTTACGCACGACTTGTAGCTGTCGAAAATCTCTTTGATTTTCTTTTCGCTTTCGCCAAACCACATGCTTTTAGTTTGCGAAATATCCACGAGCATAATATCGCGCCCTGTTTCGCGGGCAATCTGATAGACGGTTTCGGTTTTCCCCGTTCCCGGTGCGCCGTGAAACAGGCAGGCAAAACCGGTACGCATTCCTTTGTCGGTCAGGCGGTTTTTAATGCTCTTGAAATGTTCTTCCTTTAATAAAGATGTCAGTTGCTCTATCTGAATATGCTCGCTTTCGTTGTAGAACATCTTTTTGTCGGTAAGCGATGTACATAAAATCAGGTCTTTTTTGCTTTTTGCCCGTTTTTCGATCATGTTTAATTCGCCGAGTAATTCATTTTTGGCTTTATCCGTCAGTTTGAACGATTCGCGGTCTTCAAAGCCGTCAGTAATGTTGTTTTCGATTAAACCCAATCTAAACAATTCGTTACTTTTGTCGGACAACGAACTTTTGATCCAACGGAAAGTCGATTTACTCCCAAATAATTCATTAAAATCGCGGAATACGATGTTATCATCTTTGTTTTCGACAAACAAATGACAGAAAAAAAGCAACAGCATTTTGTTATCATTATGCGGAGCGTACTTTTCTATTGCTTTTGAAAATTCCAGGTGCGGATTATCAGTCAAAAGACCCTCTATTTCGTCTTTTAATGCGGAGTAGGTCAGTTCATTCTCCTCATTTTCATTAAACAACTTCTCTAACTCATCAAACAATTCTTCGATAGAAATAGTTGTCCGTTTAACCGGCTGATAATTTTCATTTTTCCGTAACGCTTCAACCACTTCGCGAGGTACGCGATAAGAATGTTGATTGTCACTTCTGCTGCAACGAATCAACCGCCGCTTTTCCAAAACGTCGATATCGTCCATATACTGAATAAGTTTAAGTGTTCGACATTTGATGCACTCGGCAATTGCGCTAATCAAAATGCTAGAATTGTCGCTTTTATCCATGAAATGCGACAGAAAGACAACCTGAATATCGTTCAGGTGTAATACGCGCTTCACGTGATTGAGATGCGGCTTCGCTTTCTCAAAAAAATCATCTTTCAATCCTGAATTTAAGGAGAGTTCGACGATTTGTTCGATATGCCCCAAGAGGGTGAGTTTCGCGTTTTTTTTCATAATGAAATAATTTTTAGATGAATAAATACTGCAAGACACCTGTTATCCCCGTCTTGCTTAGAGACTTAACAAACCCCAATATGTCAAAGAACGCTGAATGATGGTTCAAAGATAGAGTGTGACCATGCCAAAACATGGCATGGTCGTAACAAACTTGTATTTTGGCTGCAAATGGAAAATATCGCACTGTGACATGGTTTGGCGCAGAATCATTGTACCTTTGCGTGAATATTTTAAAAGGAATGAACATGAATGATTTTGCTGCCATAGATTTTGAAACGGCCAATAACAGCCCGTCAAGCGTTTGTAGCGTGGGTGTGGTCATTGTGCGGGACGGACAGATTGTTGAGAAAATGTACCGCCTTATTTGTCCCGAACCGGAATGGTATGCGTATTGGAATACGCAGGTTCATGGGCTGACTGCCGAAGATACGGCAAATGCGCCTGTGTTTCCCCATGTGTGGGCGGAAATTATGCCGAAAATTGCCGGTTTGCCGTTGGTGGCACACAACAGCCCTTTCGACGAGGGTTGTCTGCGGGCGGTGCATCGCGTTTACCAAATGGATTATCCCGATTATGCGTTTTATTGTACCTGCCAAGCCTCGCGCCGGGTTTTCGGTAAAACGCTGCCCAACCATCAGTTACAGACGGTTGCGGCGCGTTGCGGTTACGATTTGAGCAACCATCATCACGCTTTGGCGGATGCCGAAGCGTGTGCGTGGATTGCGATGCAGATCATGGAATAAGTTTAAATGCAATAAACTCTAACTTTACTTTCATTACAGGGTCGCGAGTGTCCACTAAAAAATAAGGCTTAAACGTTTTGTGAAAATAAATCTATAGTTTTGTAATAAACAAGTTGTATCTCCGACTAATATAGTAAAAAGCAAAATTGAATGAAGTCAAATCAAGAAGAGTTTTTAGAAATAATTTCAGCGTATCAGGGAATTATACATAAAGTAAATTTGATTTACTTTAAATCTAATGCTGATAAACAAGACAACTTTCAAGAGGTGGTCTATCAGTTGTGGCGATCTTTTCTATCATTAAAAGACAAAAACAAACTGGCTTCGTGGATATATGCTGTTGCTATTAATACATCAATTTCAAAGATAAGAAAAGACAGTAAGTTAGTTTTTACAGATGATTTACCTGATTTCTCTTATGTGGAAACAACCAATAATATTGAGCATAATGAACATTATTGTAGTTTGTTAGACGCTTTACAAAAACTCAATGAAGTAGATCGCTCTATTATGCTTCTTTATATGGAAGATTACAGTTATGAAAATATATCTGAAATTGTAGGGATTTCAACTTCTAATGTCGGAGTAAAGATACATCGAGTCAAAGAACAGTTAAGAAAAATGCTAAAAGATCAATAAATTATGAAAGCAAAAGATTTTAAAGATATCTGGAAATCTGAAGTTGACAAAAACATCAGTTCCTATTCAGATAGGGAATTAAACGGGATCATTGCGAAATCTGCAAAAAAATCGATGCGAAAGATTCAACCATCTGGAGTATTTCGATTAGTAGTGTTCGCTGCCGTTCTCCTTATCCTGATTAATTTAACTATAAGGAACACTAGTGTAGAGGCTAATGTTATAGAATTCACAGCCTTACTTATACTAGTGTCTACATATATGTTATGGGAATATTCTGCATATAAAATGAATAAGTACAGGACAGATGCACCGATTAAAAAGTGGCTCGAATGCCGAATTATAGAAGTTGAAAAGAATGTCAAATTCGTAAAAAAATACAATTTACTTGTTTATGGGGGCGCTATTCTAATAGGATATAGTTTTAATATTATACCTCAATTTTTAGCCAAGTCTTTTAATTGGATAGTTTCCATTGTTAGCCTTGTTGTGGTTGTATCTATTGTTTTATTTTTAAGGAATTTAATGAGTGTAAAATGTGATAAAACTCTCAGGGAATTGAATGATCTTTACAAACAATTTGATGAATAATTTCTAACGCTTCATTGATATGAAAAAAATAATTTACTGTATTTTACTACTGCTTATTGCATGCAATTGTCTATGGGCTTTTATTCCTGAAATAAAAACAATAAAGTTGAATGATGGTGAAGAAATAGTAGCCCGCTTATGTTTACCCGATACAACGGTTAAAACAATTGTGTTTTGTATATCAGGCACAGGACCTAGTACATATTTGACAAAACGACCCTCATTCAATTATTATGATGAATTGGCTAATGGTTTTTGTGAACGAGGTTTGGCGTTTTTTACTTATAATCGCAGAGGTTGTCAAGATGGCAATAATCCACCATTCTTTGTAGATGTGGATTCTGCTAAATATGCTAAATATACTCCTTTACAAGAAGCGAAAGATATAGAATCTATGATTAATGTTTTGGTAAATGATAAAAGGTTCAGTAATTGCAAGATTGTTCTTTACGGAATAAGTGAGGGGACAATAATAGCTGCTTTAGTAGCTGAAAGAAAAAATGTAAGAACGGATGCTATATTATTACATGGTTATGCTCATGATAATATGTTTGATGTTATCAAATGGCAGGACGAAGGGCATGGAGTAATGATTATGGCAAACTCCATTTTTGATAAGAATAGCGATAAAGCAATAAGCAAAGATGAGTATGAAGGTGAGGATAAACAAATTTCTACATACCGTTCATACTTATTTCAAAATCAACCTTTCGACTCTTTAGATATCGTCAAAAATGATTTAATAGACATTTGGGATATTGGAAAGATGCGAGCTCTTTTTCATGATGAGTTAATGAAAAAAGTAATGAATAATGATTGGCTATGGATTAGGAGTAATTATTTTAACATTACACCTCAATGGTTTAAAGATCATTTTAAATTAGAGCCTAATAAAACTAGACTTTTGCGAATAGATATCCCTATACATATTTTTCATGGAATGGAAGATGCTAGTGTACCTGTAGAAAGTGTTTATGATTTGCAGTTACGATTTGATGCTTGTAATAAAACTAATCTCACAGTGCATGTTTATGAAAAACACAATCATGATTTAAACTTTCAGGATTGGCTAATGCATAAAGAATGGCCAAAAGGACTCATGCAAATATTTACTATAGCAAAAGAGTTTTAATGATAAAAATCCATCTTTTTTGTAGTTTGTTCCTGCATTTTTTATCAACGATCACCTCCTAATCGGCGCGGCTCATGACTAATTTGCCGTGTTTGATGCCTCGGATGGCGGTTAGGCGGTCGGAGAGTTCGGTCAGGCGGTTGGCCACACCCATGACGGTGACGATGTGGAGGCAGAAATTCAGGTTGATATAGTATTGGGAGGAGGAGAGGATGACGTCCGTATAGGTTTGCTGGATAGCCGTAATTTTTGAAGATATCTCTTTCTTTGCCTGGTCGTACATGATAATGATCGTGCCGGCGACAATGTGGTTGCACTGCCATTTCTTTTCCGCCACGTTCTTTTCCACCAGGAAACGAATCGCCTGCGAACGGTTGGCAAACCCGTTTTCATCGACATACTGATCTAACGATTCCAACAAGTCATCCTCCAAAGATACCCCAAAACGTTTTATCGACATAATTCCAGCTTATTTGTTCGAGGAGGTAAAGATATGAAATCTTTCCTATAAATGATACAATTAAAATCATCTATGATTTTTCTTTCAGTTTCTTCAAAACCGACAGATAATAAAAATGACATGACGATGCTATCTTAGTCATTTCCATCTGTTTATCCGATCGGGGTGGGTGTAGGCAGGGCAGACCCGCGGGTCTGCCCCTACGGTTGTACTTTTGGTGGGGGTGTTCATTCTGAAAATTCTGAAATTCTGAAAATTCTGATTCATTTTTGGGGTAGAATGTTCTGTATGCCAAAATTTAGGAGTATATTTGTTCCCTCAAAATAGTATTACAATAATTTAG
>JAISRS010000034.1 GCA_031273485.1 Prevotellaceae bacterium | reverse complement strand
GAGGCTATCTATGATATTACGCGGTTTTTCTGTGAGAATTTTTTACGCAGGGGCGACCGGACTGTCGACCAGATGGTGCAGGCGGCACGCTCCGGAAAACAGAATATCATCGAGGGATGCCAAGCCTCCGCTATTTCGGCGGAAACGGAAATCAAATTAGTGGGAGTAGCCAAGGCAAGTTTGCACGAGCTGCTCGCCGATTACAACGATTATCTGCGCAATCTGGCTTACAAAGACCCCGTGAAAGGGCGTATATGGGAAGACGGTTCGGCGGAGGTAAAGGCAATGCGCAGGTTGTGCAGACAGAATAAAGATGCTGCATTTTTCATGTCGATAGTGATGACTCGACCGCCCGAAACTATTGCAAATATCGCCATTTGCCTGTTAAAGCATGTCGATTATTTGCTGTTCAAACAATTAAAAGCATTGGAAAAGATGTTCCTTGCTGAAGGAGGCTTCCGCGAACACATGACAAAAATGCGTCTTGAACAGCGAAAAAAGAATAATTCAGGCGGAAATATTAATCAATAACAGCGTGTAAACAATTACGAATTAACAATTACGAATTACGATATAAAAATGAATTATAAGATGAAAATAAAATTACGGTTATCAACTCCGAACGACGATGTAAGCCGTACAAGTGACGATGTAAGCCGTACAAGTGACGATGTAAGCCGTACAAGTGACGATGTAAGCCGTACAAGTGACGGTGCAAGCCGTACAAGTGACGGTGTAAGCCGTACAAGTGACGATGTAAGCCGTACAAGTGACGATGTAAGCCGTACAAGTGACGGTGCAAGCCGTCCGAACGACTATACAGAACGTACAAGGGTTTAAACCTCTGTTAGGGATTGGAATCCTTGAATGTTCTGCCGCGACATTATATATACGCTATGCCGAACGGAGAGACGCAATACATTGCGCATCTACCATAGCGCCTCAAAATAAGATTTAGTCATTGGCACACCGCCAACAGCCCGATACTAAGTACATCTATCACTAACGAGCGGTTGAAACAAGCCGGCTACACATCCTTTACCGATTACTTTTTCAAAGTATCCCCCTCAAATTAAAGAACCGCCGTGTACCGAACGGTACGCACGGTGGTGTGGGAGGTCGAAACGGGAACTAATCCCGTTTCTCTTACTCGATTTTGTCGGCGCTAAAACAGTATGCTTGTCGAGACCAAACAAGCAGCTTGTCGAGACTAAACAAGCAGCTTGTCGAGACCAAACAAGCAGCTTGTCGAGACCAAACAAGCAGCTTGTCGGACATCGACAACGACATGCTGGGATTGAAGCACGCGGCGGCAATGTTGCTCAACGGGAAATACCGCGAATGCTGCCGCTCGCGCGGATTTGTAATCCGTGCGTCCCCGCCGAGAGGTTTAAGGACTTTAAGGTCTTTAAAGACCTTAAAGTCCTTAAAGACCTTAAACGAAAAGCCCCAGTTAAGGGGGCGTGCCTCTCAAACCCTAACAGGGATTTTGAACCCTGTTCGGGTGGCGCAAAGCGTCGTCTCTGCCGACGTCCCTGTCGCCGCCGCGGTAGAGACGCCCAATTTGGGCGTTGCGTGCAACGCCCCTACCGCCTCCCTACCCGCTGTAGAGACGGGGCGTGCCCCGTCTCTACAGCGGCACGTACCATCGTGGCGCGTCCCTACTTTATTTCCACAGCGGCTCGGTTTCCCAGTTATTAAAAAAGCCCATTTTGTATATGGGAATATCGGGGTGACTGTGGAATAGCGCCACCAATTTGTTTTTGATTTCGTTATCCTGATTTATGGCGTTGCACAGATAAACCATGGTGGAAATAACTACAAACGGCTTTTTTTCCTGTACGGGCGTTATGCCAAACTGCAACCATTGATTGCGCGGACTGCGTGGCAATACAGGGCGTTTCAAAATATCACGCCCGAAAACTCGCGAATGGTGGGCTATCACATTGCGCAAGTAGGAAATGGCAGCCAGCCAACTTGACAAATCATTGATTGAATTTAAGCCAAGTTCGTGAGTAATAAGCGCCTTTTCGGGAAGTTGAGGTTTCAGGTTGCTGTATATTTTTGATAGCGTACCAAAGGAAGCAATCTCAAAAAGCAGCCAAACATCGGGGTTTTCGGTGGGATGTTTTTGCCGAAATTCTTTTGCGAACCCTTCTCCTGTTCTTGCAAACTCGTTTTGTAAATCAGCCAAATAATCGTGGTGTTTGGCTTTGTCGATAACAAGTTCCCCGTCTAAATACCAAAGTCCGCCATAAGCCTGCGACAAGTGATAAATCAATTTGGTGCGCAAGGCAATTTCGATAAATTCTATGGCGTCAAAGAGTATCAACCGCAACTGACGGTCGAAATTATAACGGTCGATTACATCTTCAAAACAGGAATTTGGAGCAAATGTATGATTTATGCGGTCGGTTTGCATATCCCACCAATAGCCTTTTAGACGAAAGTAACTGATATGCCCCAGGCAGAAAGCCGCTTTTTGTTCGTCTTTCATCAACATTCCCCTTGATTTTAGCAGAGTTATTTGTTCGTCAATCGTTCTTGAATCTTTATTTACAGCCATTTAATAAAAAGAAATAACCCGCCGGCAGTTCTTATGGGTTGTCAACGGGTGTTGTTATCTTTAACCGGAACAAGTCCGTATTGTTACCACTTTTATCGGCTGCAAATATACAACCTATTTTTGAATTGACACCGGGTAAAAGCAAAATATTTTTGGTAGAAGTTTTATTTTGCTTATTTACAGTGGAAAGGTGAATTGCTGCTATTTTTTGTGATTATAAAAATCACCCTTTTCAACGTTACAAACATTTTGACATTTACCCTCTTGTTAGGAAACAAGGGGGAGCAGGGGTTATAAAATAAAACGCCCCGCTAATTTGAGCATTGTTAAGAGGCTTCGCGGGGACTGACGGCGCAAAGGTACATCCCTCTCGCACCACTGCCTTTCAGGCAGTTGTTAGAGAGGTTGCTTCCGCAGGTCGATGACCTGCGGTTCTGAAAATTAAGCCCTTCGGGCTATCGCTACGCCGAACGAAGGGAACTCCATTCATAGCGTCTCAAAATAAGATTTAGCCGATAATTCATGTAATTCGGCGACAAAAGAAATCCGCAGACAAAAGAAATTCGGTGACAAATTCGTTTTTTTGGATTACTTTTGCGGCGGTAAAAAATTAAAACTATAAAGTAATGATAAATGAAGCTTTAATAAACTCGATGGTTGTACATTTGGTTGGCAACAGAGTAAACGACGAGATGTTGTCGTTGTCCGAATCCCCCGTAAATATTGACGATGAGATTAGATATTTACTTTCATCCTTTTTTATTTCTCCGTTTAAGACAGAGAGATATTTCAATTTTCATCATCCGTCCGGCGTGGAACATAACGAAGTATTCAGCGCCGTTGCCGGGATATTCGACAATCCCGACACCTTGTATGCCTCCTCCGTTAAACTTGCGGAATTGCTGTACGATACAACCGACAGTGTGAAAACAAAAGGCGGAGAATTTTACGCGGTCTATTTCAAGGAATGTATCCTCGACGGCGAATCCACGCAGGCAGTAGGATTATTCAAATCGGAAAATAAGGAAACGTTTTTAAAAGTCTATCCCACATCGGGCAATTTTATTTTGGAAAAAGAGGAAGGAATCCCTTTAAAGAAATTAGATAAAGGCTGCATCATCTTTAATACCGAGAGGGATAATGGTTTTTTGGCGGTTATCGCCGACGGCATCAAAAATGAAGATGAACGGTATTGGTGCGAAACCTTTCTTCAACTGACGCCTTATGTTAATTCCTACACCAAAACTCAAGACATGATGAGAGTTTGTAAGGATTTTGTGGACGAGCGTCTGCCGGAAGAGTTCGACATGACAAAAGCCGACCGGATAGATATACTTAACAGGTCGATGCAGTATTTTAAGTCGCACGAGGTTTTCGACAAGCCCGAATTTGAACAGGAGGTGTTTCAACAACCCGAAATCATAGAATCCTTCAGAGGGTTCGACGATAGCGATTTGCCGATGGATGCGACGTTTGAAATAGAACCGCAGGCTGTAAAAAAACAGGCGAAGATTTTTAAGAGCGTACTTAAACTCGACAAGAATTTCCACATCTACATCCATGGCGACCGTTCGATGATTGAACGTTGCGAGGAAAACGGCAAAAAATACTATAAAATCTTTTTCGATAAAGAAGATTAAAAAGCCCCCACGTGGGGGCTTTATTTCAAAATCAGTTCATCTATCATCTCTTCGCCCATTCTCCGGTTGAGTTCCTTCACAATATCGGAGCGCATCATAAACAGTTCGTGACGCACTACGGACGAGGATAAATAGATATACAGTTTTTTATTATACAGCTTTTTACCGATTGTTACTCCGGCAACCGAAACGCCCGTTACTTCGGTCCACAATTGAAAGAAGCGATGTTCCTTCAAGCCTTTTTCGAGATGAAATTCTTTGACGAATAACGCCAGCAAATCATTAGCTAAAATCGGTTTACTGCGTCTCATTGTTGCGAAGATTGCAGAAGTGTCACATTTCCGGCGCAGACGTCAAACAGCCTGTAATCGGCAACCGTTTTTTGCAGCAAATGGTCGAGCCGACTTTTATTGCTGTCGGTGAGGAATATTTGTCCGAATCCGTTGCCGGTCACAAACGATATTAGCCGTTCGACACGGGTAACGTCAAGTTTGTCGAAAATATCATCAAGCAGCAGAATGGGCGCCATTTGTGAGTGCTGTTTAATTATTCTGAATTGAGCCATTTTCATAGCGATGAGATATGTTTTTTGTTGCCCCTGAGAGCCGGAATATTTCAACAGCCGTCCGTTCAGTTCCATAATCAGGTCGTCCCGATGAACTCCCACGGAGGTATGTTGCAGGAAACAGTCTCTTTCCAGATTTTGTTCCAGCAGAAGTTTCAAGTCGCCTTTGTCCGCGTCGGAGCGATAGCACAGCCCAACCGCCTCCTTGTTGCCCGACACAACATTATATATTTCCTGAAATACCGGCAGAAACGATTCTATCAACGCCCTTCTCCTCTCATGAATCACCTTTCCATACGCAGCCATCCTTTCGTTCAGAGTGTCAACAAGGCTGAAATCAATATCCGAAATTTTGTTTTTCAGCAATTTATTTCTGTTCACCAACACATTATTATATCGCAGCAATGCGTCCAAATATAGCCTGTCGGTTTGAGCAATCACCGTGTTCAGGAAATTGCGCCTTTCCTCGCTGCCGTCATTGATCAGCGAAATATCCGAAGGAGTGATAAATACCAGAGGAATAACCCCTATGTGTTCCGACAGTTTTTTGTATTCTTTGGAATTATATTTAAAGGATTTTTTGCCGTTTCGTTTTATTCCGCAGCTCACGCATTCCTCCTGTCCCTGTCCGGAATACGTGGCTTTCAGCATAAAAAAGTCCTCGTTATCCCTGATATTCACATAATCGCTTGCCACGAACTTGCTTTTGCACATCGACAAATAATATATCCCGTCCAACAGATTGGTTTTACCTTCTCCATTGTTGCCCACAAAGCAGTTCAACACGGGCGAACAGTCGATATCCACCTGTTCTATGTTCTTGAAATTTGAAACAGTGAGATGTTTTAAGTGCATAATATCCTTCTATTTCTCCTTTTCGGGACTTTACCGCGCAGTTTGCAGATAATCATTATCGGATTAGAATAAATTTTCAAGTTTACTGATAGCCTTCACCGCCTCGTTATAAGCCTCTTCCATGCCCTCGCGGTTGCTTCCCGGAGCATATCGTGCATATTCGCAATTGTCGATAACGGCAATCAGCGAGTCGATAATTTCCTGCGGCACATTTTGAGCGCTCAGTTTTTCCTGAACATTATCCCGCGAAAGTTCCGAGCTTTGCATATTCAGTTTATCGCCCAAATATCCCCATACAGCCTTTGAAACCTCTTCATAGAATGCCGTGCGGTTGTTTGCTTTCAGATATTTAGCCGACTGTTTCAAGCGATTAACGGCGACTTTGTTTGCTTTTTTATTACGCATCAGAGCCGTGTTTTGTCTGTTCTTTGTTACTTTCCGCAACACGAAACAGGCAATTACAAAACAAACGATTATGACTGTCAACAGCAGCCAAAACCGTGCAGAACCAAAGAACACATATCCGATTGGTTTCAGCGTCAATGCGCCGGTTTGAATAAACAGGATGTCATTTCCCAGATGTTCCACTCTTTTGCCTGTAACCAAAGGCTGCGAGGTTATCGGCTGGTGGTTTGCGCTATTTGGGTCTTTTTCTATTGAAAGATGTATCGGATCGGATTTCAGGGTCACATAAGCGCCCTTTTGGGTATCGAAATATGAGAATGTTACCGGAGGAATATCAAATTCTCCGGCGCTTCTTGGTATAATCACATAATCGAACTTTTTACTTCCCGAATTTCCTGCGTTTGAGGGGCTGGTATTATCTTTCACTTTCGGGTCGTATTTGTCGAATTTATCGGGAAACACAACAAGCGGTTCATTAACCTGCTTAAAATTACCCGTACCCGCGATGGTAATCGAATAAGAAATCGGTTGATTAGCCATGCCCGATGTTTTGTCGATTTTGGCGTTCATCGTAAAATTTCCCGTAGCTCCGTTGAACGACGTCGGCGCTCCTGCCGGAAAATCTTTGATATTGAGCAACACTGTCGGCGATTTCAGGATTTTTGTAATCGTCTTGTAACTTGGTCCCATAAACATGTCGAATATATCGTTGGAACGCGACTGTTGCTGTATTTGAATTTTCACGTCTGCTTCCGCCTGATCCAGCCTTATTTCGCCCGCTCTTAGCGGATACAGCATCAGCCGTCCCAGCACCACCACATTATATATCCTGTTATTATACTTTTGTTGACGAAAAGTCGATTCATTAGCCGGCACCTGAAGTTGTTGAGTATCGAATCCCGCCAGGGTAGGCATTTTGAAACTTCTCACCGCAGTCACCGGCACATCGTGCGAATACAGTTTAATTGTAAGAATCACCGGTTCGCCCTTGTAGATCGACTGCCGGTTAAATTCCATTTTCAGGAACAGGTCGTCGGCGCTGATGTCGCCCGATTGGATATTTGTCTGCGTCCCTGATTTCGGAGCATCTTTTATTACCTCAATAGATATTTTTTCGGACTTCATCGATGTTCCGTCCGGCAATTTCACTTCCGCCGCAGGAATTTCGAAAATACCTTCTTTGGTTGCCTGCACAAAGTAGGTAAATGACACGGATTCGGTCACATTTCCATTGACGTTATAAGAACTGAACGATTGCGCCGGACCTGCAATAACGGTGAAATCGGAGAACAACGGAGGCATCAAGGATTCCACCTTCGCATTTTCTACAGTATATACGATTTGAAATTTACTGTTAACTGCAACAATCGACGGCGCTTTAACCGTAAACTTTTGGGCATATATCCCTGTTGCAAACAACAATATTAAAACACAAAATAGAATCTTTTTATTATAACTATAATTATTCATATCACTTTTTTTTTCCTCACTTAGATTATCTTATTTATTAAATAGTTTAACGTAAAATGATAAATTTCCAGCGTGCAAAGGTATTAAATAAATTGTTTATTTTTCAATTTTCGATAAAAAAAGCAAAGAGAACGATGAACTATGAATGATGTTTTTTTTCTGCGCAAGGTGTTCTTTAAGGTCTTTAAAGACCTTAAAGTCCTTAAGGTCCTTAAAGACCTTAAAATGGAAAGCAACCCCCTAACAGGGTTAAAACCCCTGTTAGGGTTAAGTGCGGATGTACAAGTGACGGTGCAAGCCGTACAAGTGACGGTGCAAGCCGTACAAGTGACGATGTAAGCCGTACAAGTGACGATGTAAGCCGTACAAACGACGATGTAAGCCGTACAAACGACGATGTAAGCCGTACAAACGACGATGTAAGCCGTACAAGTGACGATGTAAGCCGTACAAACGACCGTGCAAGCTGTACAAGTGACGATGTAAGCCGTACAAGTGACGATGCAAGCCGTACAAGTGACGATGTAAGCCGTACAAGTGACGGTGCAAGCCGTACAAGTGACGATGTAAGCCGTACAAGTGACGATGTAAGTCGTACAAGTGACGGTGCAAGCTGTACAAACGACGATGCAAGCCGTACAAGTGACGGTGCAAGCCGTCCGAATGACCGTGCAATCTGTAGAAATTATCCGGCATCGTGTAAAAACGGATATGTCGAATATATATATAATTAAAGTATTTAAATAATTAAAATCGTATCGAAATGAGAAAAAAAATTCAATCGATTGAAGACGGTATCCTTGGAGCACAAAACAATCCGGAGATACTGCAAAGAATGTCGGCTTACGGCTATACGCCGGAACGGCTGGCGGAAGGAGAGAACCTGCTTGACGCCGTAAAAAGCAAAAGAGCATCACAGGTGGCGGAATACGGCAATCAGTATGCAGCTACAGGCGAGCTGGAAAAACTGTTTACCGCCTCTTACGGAGAGTACATGGTTACAGTGAAAGTATCGCGTGTAGCTCTGAAATCACAGCCGGAACTGCTTGCGAAATTTAAAGCTACGGGCTTGCGAAACCGCAGTCTGTCAGGCTGGCTGGACGATGCGGGTATTTTTTATACCAATCTGCTCGAAACGCCGGAAGCGGTTGCCGCTCTTGCCGCGTTCGGAATTACGGAAGAGCGGCTGCGCAAAGAACAGGCTTCCGTCAAGGAAGTGGAAAATCTGCACAGCAGGCAGTTAAGCGAAAAGGGGGAAGCGCAGCAGGCTACAAAAGACCGCGATAAACTCTTCGACCAAGTCTGCAACTGGTACAGCGACTTCAGAGCTATCGCTCGTATTGCGCTATACGATAAACCGCAACTGCTCGAAGCGCTCGGAATAGTGAAAAAGTAATTAACAATTAGAAATTACGAATTACGAATTACGAATTACGGTTATGAATTTTTTCACAGGATTAACAGGATTTGCAGGATTAACAGAATTGTCGCCGGCAGGGGAGTATGCTCCCCTGTTGCCGGCAATCATGCGTCGATTGGAAAAAAAATCCGAAGGATTTTTTATTCGTGAAAATTCGATAAAAATTAAAAAAATTCGTGAAAATTCGTGGCATTCGTGGATAAAAAAAAATAATTCGTGGATGAAAAAAATCGTGGATGAAAAAGATAAAAGGAAGAAAGGAACGTTTTCGGGAGTTTCGCGAAGCTCCTGTTTTTACCCTCTTTTGTTCGGTTATGGCGTTTTGCCGTGCCGAACGGAGAAACACGACAATTGAATACAGACAATAATGAATACAATAATATAGATAACAATTAAATAATAAGTCCGTAAATGCAAAATCCAGCTTCGGCTCATCCGGGGATTTCGCCGCGGGAGCCACTGATGGCTTCGGTGCAGACGCTGGGTCCGATCCAATGCCAGACGAAAGCCCGAGCGCGCGCTTCAGGTCGCTCGGCATCGACGAATTCGTATCATCCTTACCAGGATGATCAGAAAAAGTGAAGTTATCGCTCTCGCTCAAATGCGGCGACCCAGTTCCGGTCGTTGTTGGCGGAATTACAAGGTCGATTGAGTCGGACAAGTCCGGATCGAGTGGCAGTGGTGGGTCTGACTTTCGTGGAGACTTTATCTCATCGAAATCTTGCTCAAATCGATCGCTATCGCTCTCCACGTCGACATCCGAGGATAAATTGAGCGAGACCTGGTCGGTGGCTGTAGTTGCTGTATTATCAACGGATATGCTCTCAGTTGGTTTCCTATCGGGTTCTTCAACATCAATGAAATCGTTTCCGAGGGACACAGATCCCATCGTCGTTGATGTCACAATTTCGATTGGTTTCCTATCGGGTTCTTCAACGTCAATGAAATCGTTTCCGAGGGATACAGATCCGATGGTCGTTGAGGTCCCAATTTCGACGGGTTTCCTATCGGGTTCTTCAACGTCAATGAAATCATTCCCGAGGGATACTGATCCTATGGTCGTTGATGTTGCAATTCCTGTTGGTTTCTTATCGGGTTCTTCAACGTCAATGAAATCATTCCCGAGGGATACGGATCCTATGGTTGTTGATGTCGCAATGTCGATTGGTTTCCTATTGGGTTCCTCAGCGGCGGTCAAATCATCACCGCCGGATATTGATCCCGTCCTCCCTGCCGCGGCAATTTCAGCTGGTTTCCTGTCGCCGGCCTTACCAAAATCATTACGGCTAGATCTGACTGGTTCCGGGGACACCTGTGAAACCTTCTCGGACGATGATCGGGAGAATCCATCGTCAACCTGTGGCACTGACGGCGACATTGCCAGCGGTGGCACTTCTGGCCTCTTTTTCTCCACTGGTGTAGTTTTTGTGCGCTTGGCTGGCTTTGATGCGTGTACGGGCTGAGGTATCGGCTGAGATTTTGTCACTTGATGTCGCTTGGCGGCATCCTCCTGTCGTCTAAAGAACGCCTCTGTATCATCTGGTGACTTCACACTCTTTTTCGCTGATTGCTTCGTCGGAACATCACTCGTATGGCTTAATTTCGACCTGCCTGTGTGATATGTTCGCTTCTGCGATCCAACGGAATCTTCAACGTCGCGGAAAGTGCGAGATCTTCGTCCAGAGTCCGTTGATCGGAAACTGTC
>JAISRS010000492.1 GCA_031273485.1 Prevotellaceae bacterium | reverse complement strand
ATGTTTGTTATCCGTTGCCGGAAAATGGGCGATCACCACATCACGCATTTTATTCCACATCAGCTCCAACCTCATGACATAAGGGGATCTGATGCGGGTATAGGCGATAGGAGTCTGGTCTGTAAAGGGATCTTCCTCCCTGATGTCGTAGCTTAGGCTTCTCATGGTATCTATAATTTCATCGGCAGCGGCAGTGTGCCCGATATTACGAAATGCTCCGGCCAGCCGTCCGGCTTTGACGGTTTGTCCTTTTTCGAGTAGTATTTTCAACATATCAGCGGCATCCGGCACCATCGACAGGCACGTTCGGGCTGTTATACTGTCAATCCTGAAAAAGTCGGGGCGGCACTCCGTTAACGCTTCAGGCAGCGCATACAGGTTCAATCCGAACTGAGGCTCTTTATAAATAGTCGTTGCGGTAGCGGCTTTTAAATCAAATAAAGAGGTGTTATACATCAGCTGTACAGCGTTGTTTGACCCCTTTGGAGAACGTATAATGACTTGTCTCGGAGCTGTTTTGCTACCGCTGTAAAAGGATAGTGACTGGTCGGCCGTCAAGCACCATTCTTCACCAAACCGGGCTGTTGCATATTCAGCTATAAAATACCAGTATGAGGTATACCAGTTTGTTGTGTCGCCGGGAATACTACCCGGTCGGGATGAGATATACCATCCCCTCATCACCTCTTGCAAGAACCCATGACTTAAAAGCCTTTCTAAGTGCGTCCTTGATATTTCAGACGATTTAACGACCGTTAATCCGTCCTTATTCTGTAACTGTTTCAAAACCAGCAGAGATTCCGCTAACCTTTCCTGTATCGTTGACATATCGTTCCTAATTTATGGCCACACGTTTTTAATGCTGTGCTGTTACACGTTTTTAGCGTTGTGGCATCGCACGTTTTTAATGTTGTGCTGTCACAAGTTTTTATTGCAAAGATAGTGCTATTTTCCGAATATGTGGGAATAATTTATTCGCTTTTAGGTAGTTTTGGGGTAGTCTGTTCTACACGTTTTTCATCGTTTACAACCCGCCGTTCCAATTTTTTAATATCTTCCGACGGCGGAAGTTCCTCAGGTTTAATGCCGTGTTTTCCCAGCATTTCACGTACCGATTTATTGTTTTGTACATGCTCGACAGTTATGGATTGTTCTCCTTGTAAATCTTTTTCTTCCACTTTGTAGTTGGTCATTTCTGTCGCCAGATTCTTGGCGGCAATGGTCAAAGTCGGCAAGAAATCGGCTAACGGGCGGCTTGATTTTACCCCCAAGCGCTGTTTCATATCTTCGGTAGTATAGCCGCCAAACAAAGCGGTATCACCTTTTGAGCGGATACGTCCGAAGCCTTTGTTGTCCACGCCTCGCTCAAAAATGTTTTGTGAGAGTTGTTTTTCTGCCGCACGGAGTTTTTCTCTCGTTTCCAAACGCGACATGAAGTTGAGACGTTCTTCAATCAGTTCAATTTTTCGTGTCTGAATGGCGAAATAGCTCTGTGCGAAAGCAATTTTCTCTTTCTTCGGGTCACCGTTTTGGGCAATCAGGTAACAAGCGTAACGGGTAAGCATATAGTCGCTTACTTCACGCTTGCCTCCTTTGCCTATCTCTATCATTTTCGTGACCTCACGAAAATGATCATCTACATTGATACCCTGCGTTTTACAGGAATCCACCGCTCGATGAATGGCAACGATGAAATTTTCCCAACGGGCATACCCTAACACTGTTTGCAATTCGCGTGCAAACCAAATTTCCACCTGTTCACCGGATTCGTTCCTGATGAACTGAACGATAGCGTCGAACGCCGATTTATGTTGTTGAATACTGAATTTGTCCATACTTCGCTTACAAAGATACATCTTTTCTTGTTTCTACCACATCTTAAAAAAATAAAAACAGGTTCAAAACGGCGGAGCTTTTTGATCGTTTTCATGTTATACACTGTTAAATTCTTGACTTTTTGTCAAGTCAAAGTGCCGTTTCGCTATCTTTAACATTTTCAAAATAGCCATAAAAAAGGCCGAAAAAAGCCGTTTTATATAATATTATGCCTGTTTCGGGGGTCGATTTACATTCGTTCACTAAAAACATGGCTATGTTTTCGGGAAATGATGCTGATGATTTTCCAAAAACATGGCCGTGTTTTCCCAAAATCATAAGCATCATTTCCAAAAGTGATGCCGAAAAATCCCCGTCATTCGTTAATCTTACGCAAGATTTCGTTAAATCAACATTTTTTATGCCCCATTTTCGCTCTTTTTCTACACCTAACGAAATTGACATATTGATGCTAATTTCAGTTAATTTGCAGATAAATGACAGAAAAATAAGCCTATTAAGGTTGTTTTAGGCCATAAAACCATTAAATTGCTGACAAAATGTATTTCGCAAACCATCAAATTTAGCCGTTTTTTCCATCCAAAGGGGGATTTGCAGCCAAAAAATCCCCCTTTTCAGCGGTCTATTTTTGACAATCTGTCAAAACAGGATGCTTCCCCCCTCATTTTGTCTTTTTGTCACGAAGTGGATTTGGCCTATCGCTTCGACGGCCGTATTATCCCTGTTGAAGTCAAAAACGGTCACAATGCCCATTTGAAATCGCTGCATCAATTTATGGATGAAACCGGACACGACATGGCCGTTCGCGTATGGACAGGAAAATACGGAATAGATGAAGTAAAAACGCAGACCCATAAAGTTTTCCGCCTTATCAATCTCCCCTTTTACATGATCTCCGCCCTGCCGGATATCTTGCAATAAAAATTGTCAACCCGCTTCCTGCTCACGCGGATTACAATGTTGCCGTTATTTTCTATATTGTAGACAGATTAATGGGGGCGCGTTGAAAGTTTTGAAAAAAATCCATTATTTTTTGTAATAAATAAGTTGTATCTTCGACTAATAATAAACTAATAATAAAATGGAAATTGCATGAAGTCAAATCAAGAAGAGTTTTTAAAAATAATATCAGCACATCAAGGAATTATCCATAAGGTGAATTTGATTTATTTTAAATCTGAGGCCGATAAGC
>JAISRS010000391.1 GCA_031273485.1 Prevotellaceae bacterium | reverse complement strand
GAAGACGAAATCGTCATGGGTGAAGACGATAAACATTTAAACTTCAGAGCGTCTGTTTTAAAAGACAAAACGAACGGAACGGTTTCCCTGACAACCGTGGTGCATTACAATAATTTATGGGGAAGGGTTTATTTCTTTCCCGTAAAACCATTCCATAAAATCATCATGAAAGCGTTGCTTAAAAGATATTTGAGAAAAGATGAAGACGGTATTTAATACCGTGATTGGCTTGGAGAAAAGCAAGGTTGGGCAAGCGGCTAAAATGAGAAACGGCGCAATCTCCACCGCGATGCGTTCATGGAGGAGTTGACGGGGAAAGGCAGTATCACAGATAATGCCTGCGGTTCAGGGAAAAGTTGTACCTTTGCGGAAAATTTCCGCAGTGGAAAAAGAACTTAAGGATAACATGAGCAAGATAGAAATAAACAATTTTGGACCTGTAAAAAATGGTCGGATTGACATAAAAAAAGTTACGGTATTTGTCGGGAATCAAGGCTCGGGAAAAAGTACCGCAGCCAAATTAATTTCCACATTTACATGGATAGAAAAGGCACTGGTTAGAGGCGATTATGATAAGAAATGGTTTGAAAGAAAAGGAATAAACCGTTTTAGAAGTCAATTTTTACCTTATCACCGTTTGGATGCTTATCTTAATCCGGATTCCGTTATCGAATATCAGGGTGATGCCTATTCGATAACGTATAAAAACGAGCATTTAACCGTTGCCGAAATATCAAATGAAACCTGTCCCTTGCCGCAGATAATGTATGTTCCCGCAGAGAGAAATTTTTTGACTTATATAAAAGGCGCTAAAGAATTGAAACTCTCATCCGAATCGTTACAGGAATTTAACACCGAATATTACAATGCTCAACAAAACATGAAGGGCGCGGTAAAATTGCCCGTTAATAATGCAGTTATCGAATATGACAGATTAAATGATACGCTTAACCTGAAAGGAGAGAATTACAAGGTGAAAATTACGGATGCTTCAAGCGGGTTTCAATCATTTGTTCCGCTGTATCTGGTGTCAAATTATCTGGCTGATTTTGTAAAGAGCTACAGCGAAAACAAAGAATCCATGAGCAGTGAAGAAAAGATTCGATTTCAAAAGAGAGTTCAGGAAATTTGGGATAATAACAGTTTTACCGACGAGCAAAAACGGCTTGCCCTTTCGGCATTGTCGTCAAAATTCAACAAAACGGCATTTATAAATATTGTGGAAGAACCCGAGCAAAACCTGTTTCCGTCTTCGCAATGGCAAATGCTTCAAAGTTTGTTGGAATTTAACAATATGAGTTCCGGCAACAGGTTGATATTGACTACACACAGTCCTTATATGATCAATTATTTAACATTATTAATCAAAGCGGAACAGTTAAATTCAAAAATAAAAACAGATACTTTAAGGCAGGAACTGTCAGACATCGTTTCTTTAAATTCAATTGTCAATTCGGACGATTTGTCTATTTATGAGCTGGACGAAACAGCAGGAACTGTTCATGCGCTTGAAACATATAACGGATTGCCTTCAGATGAAAATAAATTGAACGAAAAATTGGATGAAGGCAATGAGTTATTCGCAAGGCTGCTGGAAATTCAAAAAAGGTTATGAATACTAAGAAACAAAGGAATGAGATACGGCAAAAGAAAAAGAAGCGGTAAAAAAGAAGAGGCAACAAGTCCGATAAATTTTTTCGATTCGGCATATCAATACTCCTCAACAAAAAGCAGATTCGGACTTTGTGACGATGAACCGCCACCTCATAAACCGGCATATCTTGACGAAATTGACGGTAAAAAATGGATTGCTGTTGTTGATAATTATTATCAACGCAATATCCTGTTTGTTGCATTAGATAACAGTATTGTATTAAGAAAGCCCGACGGAAAAAAAGACAGATGTAGTGACGGACTTTTGGCATACGACTCAACAGTTATTTTTGTGGAATTAACCACAGGTTCAAATAAAAACTGGAAAAACGATAAAGATGAACAACTGCGAATTACCATCAAACATTTTGAAAACACAAAGGAGGCTGACCTGTATAAGGTAAAGAAAGCATATATTGCCAACAGTAATTCTCGAATATTTAGACCGAGTTATATAATAAAAATGGACAAATTCCTGAATGATACTGGTTATGATTTAAGAATTGAAAACAGGATTGTATTAGAATGATATATAAAACGACAAAAAGGAAAATGCGTATGAAGAAAAAAGGAAAAGTTAGCGATTACGTAAAAGCTAACAGGAAAGGAAGCAGGGAGGCAGAGCTGGAAATCTCCGCCGGATGGACGTCGAAAACGAAAATCCACAAAAGCAGGAAACAGTACAACAGAAAAGGTCAGAATTGGAAAAACGATTCCGACCTTTTTCCTTTAAAAAAATTCAATTATGAACAGGAAAGGATTTTGAACTGTGGGAATGGAAACCGTCCGACAGGGATTCGCTTGTCGGTAATATTTTTCCTCGGTGGCGAGTTCCTGTTTGAGAAGATGAATTTCTTTGAACGCGCCGTCATCAAGCGGATAGCAATAACGATATTGGTAAAGAAAAAGTAAGAATTAAAAAAATGACAGGAAAGTTAATAAGCAAATGAGCATTTTAAGTTTTTGCGCCGTCTGCTGGGTGTATTCCAAATTGTCGTTTCGTAAAGAAATTATTTTAACTTAAAGTGCGCAAAAGAAATTCTTTACACACTTTGAGTTAAAATAACAACAATAAAAAAACGATTGCTTGAAAAC
>JAISRS010000382.1 GCA_031273485.1 Prevotellaceae bacterium | reverse complement strand
TTTCGAGTAATCGACCGGCGGCGCTACCGGATTTTCAAATAAACCGGCTTTTATTTTCAGTTTGAGAATGCGCAACACCGCATCGTCCACCCGCTGCATGCTGACTTCGCCGCTATTGACTAATTCGACCAGTCCGTTGCAGAACGTTTTGTAATTGTACGGAATCATGGACATGTCGATGCCGGCATTGATGGCTATTTTGATGGCTTCCTTGTCGTCTTTGGCAATCCGGTCGCGGCGATGCAGGTTCTCGATGTCATTCCAGTCGGACACGACCACCCCCTCGAAGCCCAGTTCCTGTTTCAACAGTTTGGTAATAATATCGTGGCTGGCATGAACGGAAACGCCGTTGATAATGCCCGAATTGAGCATCACTGTATGGGCGCCGGCTTCAATGGCCTTGCGGAAAGGCGGCAGGTGGTACTCCCGCAGGACGATGTCGGGAATATAAGCCGGGGTGCGGTCTTTGCCGCTCACGGAGGTGGCGTATCCCAGAAAATGCTTCGGGCAGGAGATGACATGGTACGGATGGTCGATGTCGTTGTCCACGCCTTCGTATCCGTTAATCACCTGCTCGCCCATCACGGCGGCCAGGTACGGGTCTTCGCCGAAGCCTTCCTGCTGGCGCGAGAAGCGCGGGTCGGCGCCCAAATCCAACGCCGGCGAAAACACCCAGGGAATACCGGACGCGCGGGTTTCGTAAGCGGATATTTCCGCCATCGTGCGGGCATATTCGGGATTAAACGTGGCTGCCAATCCGATGTTTTGAGGGAACAGGGTGCTTTCGGCGAGGTAGGTCGCGCCGTGTATCGCGTCTATTCCATAGATGATGGGAATTTTGATGCGCGTTTCCTGCGTGGCTACCTGCTGAATTTCCGCAATCACCTCGTTCCATCTTTTTAAAGTCAATGCCCGGTTGTTGCTTGTGTTCAATACGGAGCCCACGTGGTATTCCTTCACGGCTGTCCGTAATTCCGCGGGGTCAATCTCGAAAGGCTCGAACGAGGAAAACGGGTCGGAGCCCTTGCCAATCACGTCCAGCGTGATTTGCGCCATCTGTCCGACTTTTTCCTCCAAAGTCATGTTTTTTAACAGTTCTTTCGCTTGCCTGTCGCTCTCCGAAGTAGGAGAACAGCCGGCAATGAGCAGCGCACACAAGCCCGCTAAGAGCGGAAAGGACATCCTTTTTCTGGTTTTGTTTTTTCTTTTCATGATTTCTGAATTTTTGTTTGTTGATATGGTTATTTTTTTGCCCACAGATGGACACAGATTTTTATACGGATTATACAGATTTTAGAACGCGGATAACGCGGATTGAACGGATTAAAACGGATTTGGAGATGTCTCGACTTCGCTTCGCTCCGCTCAACATGACAGCTACCACACGCGTGAGATAGCTTAGCTCTTTAGTGTCTAATCGGTGTAATGTACGGTTGGACGTCCCATTTTCGCCTAAAATAGTTATGCGTTATCGCTACACAAATTTTTGATGGCGTCGATAGTATGATTAAAACTTGTGGATTTATTATTGTTGACATTCATAAAGGCGGCGATTTTTTTGGATGTTTCTAATTTTGGCAAACTAATGTTCTTGGCGTACTCCGGCAGTAATTGACGTAATTGTTCCGAAGGTTTTTTTATATTATCCACCGCTTTGAATGGTGATTTGTTTGAATATTTCGATGCTTTAAACCTATGGTAAGCCTGTTCAACAGCCGCCAAATCGCCGAGAAACCAACTTTCCAATTCTCTACAAATAATTCGTACACGGTAATTGCAAGCGCATGTGTCCGAAACCAAATTCGTCAATCTCTTTTTAAGCGCTATGCAATCATTTTCGTCCTGATCTATAGTGATGAGAATTCTTGCACCAGGAATTTTGCTGATGGAAGGAATAGTATCTTTCAAAGCGTTTTCCAAATCCCGCTTTCCCTGATGAGGATGAATGTGGAAAGAAACATTTTCGGGCAGGATTTTAGGTAATAAAACGTCAAAAACGTTTTTCAAGGATGCTTCTTCCGTAAAAACATGCAATATCATAAATTCGCTCCCGGTATATAATGATTTCTCCAAAGCCATCCCAATTGATTATCTTTTGACAAGTCTTTGACTGCACTATCGTCTGTGGCGGCTTTTATTATAGAATAACCGTCTTTTTTTACCAAAAAGAAGAGTTCATCAATCTTCAACCCATTTACAAAGTCGGGAGAGTGGGTAGAGACAAAGACCTGTCCGCCATGTTCTGCATACGTCCTGATTTCTTCGCTCAACTGTAGCAACAGGTCGGGATGCAAAAAATTTTCAGGTTCTTCAATACATAACAACGGGTGGGGGTCGGGGTCATGCAATAAGACCATATAGGCAAACATTTTGATTGTTCCATCAGAAACATATCGCGCTACAAACGGGTCTTTAAAATGCTCGTCCTGAAATCGCAATAATATTCTGCCGTCTTCGGTCTCTTTGGCTTCCACCTTGTTAATGCCGGATATTCGTTGCGGCAATTTATCCAAAATATCATTGAACACCTCTCGTTTGTAATCATACAAATATTTGGTTACCTGCGCCAGATTATCTCCGGTTACGGATAAATGAGCTGCAACGCCCGTATCTGAAATATTTCTACCCTGTTCAATTTTAAAATTCGAGATATACCATTTCTCCAATAAACTTCTAAAAGAACTTATGGCTTTAAATTGCTCAAACTGTCCCAGTCCCTTTATTGCCAATATATCGGGTTCCGCCACTTTCTGATTCATTCGTTGTTCTTTCGTAGCCTTTTTGCCATATTCATCCTCATTGGTTATGGCATTTCCTTCCCCATCCGTAAAATCCAAAAAACGCCACGGTTTTCCATACTGTCCCCGTCTGTAACTTAATATCTCGCGGTGTATAATGGCTTTCCCGTCCCGGCTGTTAAAGCCTATTTCAATGCTGTAAGTTACTAATGGGGAGGATTCGTTTTTTGTTTTAATATCGCGAAATTTAATCTCAAACTTGAGGCGGTCTTTTTGGGGGTCGCAACCCCGCGAAATAACTTCATGAAACCCGCCTCTCCGGTTGATGGCAACCGAAACATTATTTTGAAGCGCATCACTCAAAAAACCGAATACATCAAAAAATGTACTTTTCCCCGAGCCGTTTGAGCCAAGCAAGACAAGCATTCTGGGCAAATTTTTAACAGTTGCCTTTTTAAATACTTTGTAGTTTTCAATACTGATACTTTCTATTCGCATAACGATGTATTTTAATGGTTATTTATACGGTATCCGTGTTATGCACATCCTAATCGAAATTTTATGCACGGACAATTTTCAAAAAAAATCGATATTGCTCGCCATTCTCAACTTTTGGACGGACGCGGAATATCAAGTTGCTTACAAATCAGGTCGCAGAGGTCGTTGTCTATCTCCGCATGACGGGGGATTACGGTTCGCTTGCCGTTGAGATGGTTCATGT
>JAISRS010000380.1 GCA_031273485.1 Prevotellaceae bacterium | reverse complement strand
ATCATTCCATAATCAAAGTTATTGGAATAGGCGGAGGCGGCAACAATGCCGTGAAAAATATGTATGAAAAAGGAATTGAAGGAGTTGATCTCGTTATATGCAACACAGATGAACAAGTACTGCTGAAAAGTCCTATTCCGAATAAAATTCAGCTCGGCGTTAAACTTACCAACGGACGCGGCGCAGGATGCGACCCCGAAGTAGGAAAAGAAGCCGCTTTGGAAAATATCGACGAAATAAAAAAAATATTAGACAACAACACCGAAATGGTTTTCGTTACTGCCGGATTAGGAGGAGGAACCGGTACGGGCGCCGCTCCTATTATCGCCAAAGAAGCAAAAGAAAAAGGAATACTCACAGTTGCTATCGTTACCCTGCCCTTTAAAGACGAAGGCGACGAACCCTACAAAAGAGCTTTAAACGGTTTGCAGGAACTAAGACAATACGTTGATTCCTTATTGATTATAGACAATCAGAAACTCTATGAAATCTATCCCGACGTTTCGGTGTTCAATGCCTTCGATCTGGCTGATGACATTGTTACTATCGCCGCTAAAAGCATAGCCGAATTAATCACAATAAAAGGGCATATAAATGTCGATTTTGCAGATGTTAAGATGGTTATGGCAAACAGCGGCATGGCGCTGATAGGCATAGGAAAAGCTGCCGGTCAAAACAGAGCCATGTTAGCGGCACAACGCGCCCTGGAATCGCCTCTGCTGAATACCAGCAATATATCCGGCGCTAAAAATATTCTGGTAAATATAACATCCGGCACCAAAACCCCGCTCAAAATGTCCGAACTGGGAGAAGTGATGTCTTATATAAATATCCAGTCCGGAGGTAAAGCCAATTTCAAAAGAGGAGTTGCCAAAGACGAATCGTTAGATAATGGCGATGGAGAAGAAGAAGGAGGAGCTATTGGAGTAACAATCATTGCCACAGGATTCCCCATGAGCGAATTTCCGATATTGGAATTTTGTAACAATCCTGAGGACCAAAAAACAGTCACAGTACTTAAATTGAATGAAGACTCTTCGGATGTAATGCACGTGACAACAAAAACAAAGGCAATTGAATTGGAGATAAATCCAACCGTCGGGCAACCAATCATTGGAAAACCGGACGATGAACCAAAAATTTCCAAACCTTCAGCTCAAAGTAAGGACATTTTTCCTGTTGTCAAAAATTTATACTCATTAAACGAAGCCAAATTAGCAGAATTGGAAGAAATTCCTGCCTACGAAAGAGCAGGCGTTAAATTAGAAACAGTAAAAATAGGCGACAAAAACGAAAGATCCAACATTACCTTGGTCGATGGCAAACACACTTTAAGTGAAGACAATGCTTTCTTAGACATAGATGTTGATTAAATCAAAATATTCTCCGGATGAAACGGAACTTAAATTCCGCTTCATCCGAACTTATTATCGCAGAGTTTGTTTACATGAAAATAGCGCCGCCGATTTGCAACAGATATGGCTTTAATTAAAAGGAATTTCTAAAAACTTGATTTTTCAAGGCAAACAAGATTTTTAAACCGGAGTTTACTAATTGTAAATGAGGATTTAAAAATTGAAGTCGAACGCCGAAAAAGCAGTTTTTAGGAGTTCCCAAATGAGGATTTAAAACTTTATAAAAATTGACATTGAACGCCGAAAAAAGCAGTTTTTAGAAGTTCTCTAAAAATATTTGGCGTTATTGTTATTTATTTTTATACCTTTGTGCGTTGAAAAAATTTGATATAATTAATGTATCAGTCTAAATTAAAATTATTTATATAATGAAAATGTTTCTATTTCTTAGTCCGCCAATATTAATAATAATCTTATTGGTAATAGTCCTCTTATTCGGCGGTAAAAAAATTCCCGAACTGTTTAAGGGAATCGGTCAGGGTATCAAAGCGTTTAAAGACGAAACCAAAGAAGATAAAAAAATAGACAAAAAATAATATCCCTGTTTTTCTGATGGAGGAAGAAGAAAAAAAGAAATACGGCGGAGACCCCAAAGAAATGTCTTTCTGGGATCATTTAGACGATCTCCGATGGACCTTGATGCGTATCGCAATAGGGCTTGGCGTATGTATGGTACTGGTTTTTATGAATAGACATATAGTATTCGACATTATTGTATTTGGTCCTACCAGTTCCGATTTTATATTGTACAGGGGATTATGTTATTTGGGAAATCTGCTTCACTATCCTTCTTTATGTATCGAACCGTTCAGTTTGCATAATCTCCAGAATATCACTGTTGCAGGGCAATTCTTTACTCATGTAAGCACATCTTTCTGGTTTGGATTCGTATTGTCGTTTCCATGGATAATATATCAATTATGGCTGTTTGTGCGCCCCGCCTTATACGAAAACGAACGCTCGTCTATAACAAAAGCGTTTTCCTTTTCTTCGATACTCTTTTTTGTCGGAGTATTAGTAGGTTATCTTCTGGTATTCCCCATGACGCTCAAATTTATGGGATTTTATCAGGTCAGCGAAAGCGTAGAAAATATAATCACACTTGCCTCATACATAGATACTCTCATTGTGCTGGTTATGGGAATGGGATTAGTTTTCCAAATGCCGGTACTGATACTGATACTTTCGCGCTTGGGCATTGTTAATAAGGCATTTCTAAGAAAATACCGACGCTATGCCATAGTTATAATATTGACGCTCGCGGCAATAGTAACGCCTTCGCCCGACCCAAGCACAATGCTTGCGGCAAGTATTCCTCTCCTCTTATTGTATGAATTTAGCATCTATATCTGTAAAAAATAGAAAATACAACTATGTATAGAACACATAATTGCGGAGAACTTCGCATTTCAGACCAGGGAATTGACGTAAAACTTGCAGGCTGGGTACAGCGTGTGCGCAAACTTGGTGGTATGACGTTTATTGACTTGAGAGACAGATATGGTATCACTCAGTTGGCTCTCGACGAAAAAGCCCCCGAACAGTTAATCTCAACCGTGGAATCGCTGGGACGGGAATTTGTGATTCAGGCAATTGGAACAGTGATAGAACGCGCTTCAAAAAATCCGAAACTGCCTACGGGAGATGTGGAAATTCTACTCAAAGAGGTTAATATTCTCAATAAAGCCGAATTACCTCCGTTTACCATAGAAGACGATACCGATGGCGGAGACGAGTTAAGGATGAAATTCAGATATTTGGACCTGCGACGCGCTCCACTGCGCAAAGCCTTGGAACTGCGACACAAAATGGCGCAGGAAATCCGCAAATATATGGACTCGCAACAGTTTCTCGAAATCGAAACGCCATATCTCATAAAATCCACGCCCGAAGGCGCTCGCGACTTTGTTGTCCCCTCCAGAATCCATCAAGGAGAGTTTTACGCTTTGCCTCAATCGCCTCAAACATTTAAACAAATTTTGATGGTAGCGGGATATGACCGCTATTTTCAGATTGTTAGATGCTTCAGAGATGAAGATTTAAGAGCCGACCGTCAACCTGAATTTACTCAAATCGACTGTGAAATGTCGTTTGTTGAACAAAACGACGTACTCGAAATATTTGAAGGTTTAGCCAAACATCTGTTCAAAAATATACTGAACGTAGAGTTTAACTACGAGTTTCCGCGCATAAGCTACAACGATGCAATGAATTATTATGGCTGCGATAAACCGGATATACGTTTTGAAATGAAAATATCCGACCTTACCAACATCTTGAAAGGTAAAGGATTTGCAGTGATAGACAATGCCGAATATGCAGGAGCGGTTTGCGCCGAAGGTTGCGCCGAATATAGCCGCAAACAAATCGACGAACTTACGGAATGGGTAAAACGTCCGCAAATAGGAGCAAAAGGTCTGATATATATCAAGGTAGGAAACGACGGAATAAAATCAAGTATAGATAAATTCTATACTCATGAAGAACTGCAAGTCGTTGTTGACAAGATGGGTGCAACGAAAGGGTCTTTGATATTGATTCTTGTCGGCGACAAGAAAATTACTCTCTCCGGACTGTCGGCATTAAGGCTCGAAATGGGAACACGTCTTGGATTAAGAAACAACAAAATATTTAAGCCGCTGTGGGTTGTAGATTTTCCGCTGTTTGAATATGACGACGAAACTAAACGCTATTATGCCATGCATCACCCTTTTACATCCCCAATTATGGAAGATATGCCTAAATTGGAAAGCGCTCCGGATGAAGTAAGAGCCAATGCTTATGACTTTGTGGTCAATGGAGTTGAAGTCGGAGGAGGTTCTATACGTATATACGATTCCCAAATTCAACGCACAATGTTCCGAGTTTTGGGATTCACTCCCGAAGAAGCGGAACGACAATTCGGCTTTATTATCAATGCGTTTAAATACGGCGCTCCTCCACACGGAGGCATAGCGTTCGGATTCGACAGATGGTGCGCCGTGTTCGGCGGAGCGGATTCCATAAGAGATTATATTGCTTTCCCAAAAAATAACTCAGGTAAAGATGTAATGATAGATTCCCCGTCTTTTATAAGTACGGAGCAGTTAAACGAATTAGGAATCAAACTGATGGAAAAGAAATAATCTTTAACGGATGGCTTCCATTGCGTCAATAAACAAAAAGTAAATAATTTGTTATTTGGCTAAAATAATGTTTGAATATAAAATCTTTCTTGATGAACGCTTTTTTTTGATTTCAACCGATGAGGAAAAATGTTTTCGGTCAATCAACGGCATAGGCGTAAGAATCACCGATCCGAAACAGATTAACGAATTATTCGATTGGTTTGAACAATCTTCAATTTTAGAATTTTATGCCTGTACCGAATTTCCGGATGATGCTTTTTCCTGTCTGAAAAATAATCCTTCCGATAAATACGTCTGTGCCGCAGGAGGCGTAGTAATCAACAACAACGAAGAGGTTTTGCTTATATACCGCCTCGGTCGCTGGGATTTGCCAAAAGGAAAAATAGAAATAAACGAAACACAAATCATTGCCGCTCAAAGAGAAATAGAAGAAGAATGTGGACTGTCCGAAATCAAAATCATCAACAAAATCACGGACACTTACCATGTGTATAAAGAAGATAATAAACGAATTATTAAACAAACATCATGGTTCAAAGCTAATTATAACGGCTCGCAAACCCTAAAACCGCAAACGGAAGAAGGAATAACCGAAGCCAGATGGATCCCAATAAAAGATATCGCCGGTTATATTCCTCAAATGTACGCTTCCCTGCAAGACCTAATGACCGTTGTAATACAAGATTTTTCCAAATAATCGTAACCGCCGAATTACACTTTATCACCGAATTTCTTGTCACCGAATTAAACAAAAGGAACGAATTTAAAATCCTGCGGATTTTTTTTAATAATCCACGAATTACACGAATTACACGAATTTAAATCCTGTGGATTTTTACGAATTAACACGATTTTTTTTGCGAAGACAAGAATCCTGTAAATCCTGTAAATCCTATGAATCTGCGTTATCTGCGTACTAAATTACTTTTAAGACAGCCTCTTCAATTCGTTTAATTCGGAATAATTCGTGAGCCGGTTTTAGTCCATGACTCTGAAATCACACTCCGCTGAACGAGCTGAAGCCGCCATCGACAGGCATCACAATGCCGGTAACGAAACTTGCCGCGCTGCTGCATAAAAACTGTACGGCGCCGTTCAATTCCGAAAGGTCGCCGAAGCGTTTCATGGGCGTTTTGGCAAGCACTTTCACACTGCGCTCCGTGAGCGAACCATCGGGATTAATAAGCACCGCGCGGTTTTGGTCGCCGATAAAAAATCCCGGCGCTATGGCGTTCACGCGCAGTCCATCGCCGTATTTATGAGCAAGTTCCATCGCCAGCCACTGCGTGAA
>JAISRS010000057.1 GCA_031273485.1 Prevotellaceae bacterium | reverse complement strand
AATAATAATTAGTCCTGCCTTTCAGGCAGTTGTGCGAGAGGTTGCTTCCGCAGGTCGTTGACCTGCGGTTATGAAAATCAAGCCCTTCGGGCTATCGCTACGCAGAACGAAGGGTACATAGTCATTATCTCTTACCATAGCACCTCAAAATAAGATTTAGCCGTAATCGTAATCCGTGTAATTGACTACGTCGAACTTACGTTTCGTGGATAAAAAAATCCGTGTCAATTCGCTTAAATTTTAAAAAATTCGTGCAATTCGTGTAATTCGTGGATTAAAAAAACGTGGATTAAAAAACGTGGATTAAAAACGTGGATTAAAAAAAACGTAGAAGTTAATGATTACAGAAAATTTAAATTAATTAAAACATAAATATGATGAAAAAGATAATTTTAGTATTGAGCATTATTGCTTTATTTGCGGCGCCTGGTTTGTATGGGAAAGGCGTTGATTTGAAAGTGTTGCAACTGAACATCTGGGTAGAGGGGCGGAATGTTCCCGGGGCAAAGGAGAGTTTGGTGAAACTTATCGTGCAAACAGACCCCGACGTGGTATTATTGTGCGAATTAGCGGCTGACGTCACGCCGTCGTTTACCGACTGGCTGGTTGACGAACTGAAACAACGGGGAAAAACCTATTACAACGACAATCAACATGCCGGAGTGGGCATCCTGTCGAAATACAAGCCCGAAAACACTCAACTGCTCATTGTGCCGGGCGGAGAACGGGTACATGCCATTGCAAAATATGTGTTTCGGATAAAAGACCTCACCGTAGCGGCATATTCGACGCATCTGGATTATTTGAACTATGGAGCTTACCTCTCTCGTGGATACAGCGCCGCTAATTCTTCAAAAATGCAGGCGCCCGTCACCGATCCGGATTCCATCATAGCCGCCAACCGCAAATCTCTGCGCGATGAAGGCATCCGCAAACTCATCAACGATGCGGAGGCGGAGATAGCTCAGGGTCATTTTGTGTTCCTTGGCGGCGACCTCAACGAGCCTTCGCATCTCGACTGGCAGGCGGACACTAAAGACCTGCGCGACCATCGAGGCGCCGTTGTTAACTGGGATGTTTCGATGCTGCTCCACGAAGCCGGTTACAGAGATTCGTATCGGGAACTGAATCCCGATCCCGTTTCGCATCCCGGCTTGACGTGGCCCGCCGGAAATACGGATGCAAAGTTAGAACGTCTCTATGGCGTTAAGGATGCCGACAGACGCGACAGGATAGATTTCGTGTATTATTATCCTCATCCCGTGGTAAAACTGACCGGTGCGCGCATCGTCGGACCAGCCGCTTCGGTGTCCCACGGACAAATCGTACAGGACGACCCGCGGGAAAATTTCCTTACCCCCAAAAGCGTATGGCCCTCCGACCACAAGGGAAACCTTGTGACTTTCCGCCTCTCCAACTCAGCCGTCGCCAAAGAGGAGCCGAAAACGTCAAAAAAGCTAAGTTTCGCTTTTCTCACCGACGTCCATCTGAATCGTGCAAACGGCGCCAACCGACTGAATGGCTTGAAAAAGGCTCTGGAATACGTCAAAAAAACCGACGCTTCCTTCATTCTTTTCGGAGGCGATTTGGTTGATAACAGCGGAATGGGGTACAATAGTTCCCGGGCGCAATCCGACAGCATGTTCACCGTGTTTAAGCAGACGGTTGAAGCGTCGGGTACGGAGTATTTTCCGGCAATAGGCAATCACGACCGGTTTTTCGACAAAGAATCCGGTTGCGTCACAGGCGACGAAGTTTTTAAGTCGCACTTCAAAAACTCCTATTATACTTTTGAACGGCAGGGAATACACTTTTTTGTACTTAATTCGGTAATGGACGGAGAACATGGTTTCGTCGTAGGCAAGGAAGAAATCCAGTGGCTGAAACAGGCATTGATTCGAGTACCCTTGTCGGCGCCCATAGTTGTGGTTACGCATGTTCCGGTTTACTCCATCTACTATCCGGTGGTTGAGGGCAAACATGTTTTTGTAGATATGATTATGAACTACAAAGAACTGCTGTCCGCCTTCAAAGACCATAACCTCAAACTTGTTCTCCAGGGACATCAACATCTGTATGAGGAAATATTTTCGCAAAAAGTGCAGTACATCACCGGCGGAGCGGTATGCGCCAACTGGTGGTCGGGCGCTTTTCACGGCACCGAAGAAGGCTTCCTGCTCATCGACGTGGACAAAAACAATAACTTCAAATGGAAATACATAGACTTCCAATGGTACCCGTAGCCCCCTGCCCCCCAAAAGGGGGGATTGAATTATGAATTAGCCCTGACAGGATTTAAATCCCTGTCAGGGCTAACAGTTTTTAAGGTTTTTAAGGTCCTTAAATCCCCTCAAATCCCCTTAATCAGACGTTATATCTTTAACCCGGAATTTGATAATTTTTGTTATTAATTTCGTTGGGAGGGGTTTATCGTAGGGGAATTTAATTGTTTCTTTGCCTGTTTTATGTTTGAGTAAATCGTTTGCAAATGTTTCAATAATGAATCTGCTTGGGAAAAAATTTATGTGTTTTGTGAAAGCGGCAAACTGAACGAGTGTCTTTTTAATCGTAAAAGTAGGTTTGCCCCAACTGAGTTTTTCTTTGGCTTCCGGAGCCGCTTTGAGTATTATTTCCCGAAGAAGATTCAATTTCTTTTGAATATCTGCAGGAAAATTGGCTACATATTCATCCACGGTCGTTGGCGCAATTTTTTTTACAGACACCGCGGGTTTCTCTTCTTTTTTATTTCTTACCACCTTATCGTCTTCAAATAAAGTTTGAGACATCAGTTTGTTTTCTTTGCTGTAACGTGTCCACGGACCCTGTTTTTTGCTGTTCCTGAAAGTTCCCGTTTGCGACAATTGACCGGTTGTATAATAAAATTTCCATTCGCCCTGCATCAATTTATTTTCATAAATGCCTTCGGCTTTTATTTTGCCGTTTTTATGGAAGAAAGTGAGCCTGTTGCCCTGAATCCTGTAAACCCTTCTACCGTTTTTGTAATGCGTTTTTTCTAACATAACTGCTCTATTTTTAGTGAATATATCATTTATTTTTTTGCAAAATTAAAAATTAATTCGTAAAACCGTACAAAAACTTATTGCAAACACCCGATTCACGGTTCAGACATTCCACAAATTCATAATTCATAATTCGGGTGCATTTCAAATTGTCGTTTTTGAGATTCCTGTTTTTTAAACGCAAAAAATCAGCAAAGTTCGCAAAGCATTTCCCTTGCGAACTTTGTGACACCCTTTGAAACTGTTTTGCCATTTCCAGTTGACTGGAAATCGACTTTCAAACCGATTTGCCATTTCCCAACGTTGGGAAATGGATTTTGAAACTGTTTTGCCATTTCCCAACGT